>JBPCPM010000168.1:0-4204 GCA_050999155.1 Solirubrobacterales bacterium | reverse complement strand
TGTCTGCCACTGCGGAGGTCGATGTCGCGTGGGCGGCGTTCGTGGCGGCCAAACGAGCCGAGGAGCTCGATCGCATCATCACCGAGGAGGGCCTCGATCCCGACGCAACGCACGCGTTCGTCGAGGCGGCCTTCCGCGAGGGGGCGGTCCAGCCGACCGGCACCGCGATCACCAAGATCCTGCCGCCGGTCTCCCGATTCGGTACGGCGGGCGGACACGCAGCGAAGAAGCAGAGTGTGCTCGCCAAGATCGGCCTCTTCTTCGAGCGCTTCTTCGGCCTTAGCTGATCGCTCGCAGGGGTGGACGATCTCTGCCGGATCGGTTAGGGCACGACCAGCACTCGCTGAATCAAGGCACGGATCCGGGTGAAGCGCTCGTCGGCGGCTCCCGCTGTCAGCCGCTGTTCGTCCCGGAGCGCTGACATGCCAATTCCATCACGTCGATCGAACAGTTCTCGGATGATGTGTGCTGCGTCGGCGGCCTCGCCTTCGATGAACGACTCCGCGCCCGTTCCCGCGGCGTACGCGACCTCGAGGCAACGCCAGAGATCGACGATGTCGGTCGGCTTGTCCCGTACCCGTGATGCGAAGGCCTTCAAGCTGAGGGCAGCGACCTCGTCTGGGTAGGCCAACTCGACATCGAGCGGTTCGCCGTTGAGCCGGTGCAGCTCCATATGCAGCAGGACAGCCTCCCGCTGCAGCGCTAGCGCCAAGCCCGGCACTTCGGTGGTCACGAGATCGTCCGACACGCGGTGGTTGCTCCGAGCCCTTGTCCGGTACGAGGGAACGAGCACGTCGACGACCGCGCTTCGGGGCCCTTCGGCGCCTCGGACCGTCACTGGAATGTCGTCGATCAACCTCGCGAACCGGTTCCCTTCGACCTGCTGGTAGCCGCGCTCCAGCAAGCCTCCGATCAGACCCTCCTCTCGCACGACCACCGGTGGAACGCCCAGGTCGGTGTCGCCGGTCTCGCGGTAGAGCTCTGCCCCGAGCTGCCAGCGCGCAACGAGCGCGGTGACCATGTGGCCGCCGATGGATGCGGTACGTCGAGGGGCCGAGGACACCGGCCAGGTCGGCGAGCGCGACGTAGCCGAGGTCGTCGGCGACGGACGCCGCCGCGAGGGTGACGTGGGTCAGGGGCGGTTCAGCAGCCATGCCCTCAACCTGCCGGCGGCATCCAGCCGGTCAGCCCCTCCCAGGTCCTGCAGATCCCAGAGCTGCTGTGTCAGATCGGCGAGCGGAACAGCGACGCCGTCCATGTCGGCGACGAGGGGGTGACTCGGGAACACGGACACGTCGTCGGGAGTGCGAACGATCACGTTCGCGTCATGGCGGCCCTGCGCGTCCACCAGACCCAGTTGGTCGAGGTCGAGGAGCTGACGCGAGTAGAGGATCACGACGCTGGGACGTCGCCACGCGAGCACCAGGTCTGGACCGACATCGGCCGACACCGCGAGCGAACCCTCCTCAGTCTGCTGCGCCGCAAGCGCGGCGACCTCGTTCGGCGGGTCGAGGCTGTAGAGGTAGCGCTCTGAGCCTCCAGGGCCGCGGTACTCGGACAAGAAGCGGTCGAGCAGCGCCTCGCGATCTGGCAACCATCGCCCCTGAGGGGTACGGGTGATGAGATCGAGCTCGAGGAGCCTGTGCAGGACCTGCGACGCGCGTGGCTGCGACACTCCGACCTGACTGGCCAACGCGGTGGACCCCGTCCCCTCACCTGTCTCGTGCGGGAACTTGATGAGCGCGCGGATGATGGCAAGGCTTCCGGACCCCTGCGGCAGGCGGCTCGCCTTTCCACGCGGCTGCGCGGTCGTCGAACGCTGGCGAAGCACGAGGTTGTCGGCTCGAAGGTCGAAGTTGCCCGCCGGGTCGGCCCAGGACCACCCTGCCTGCGTCAGCGAGGTGCCGAGCGGTTGCGACACGAAGGGAACGACGAGCATCGGTGCACCGACCTCGGCGAGCGACTTCCGGACTGCGTGAAGCTTGGGAAGCTCGTTCGGGTACGGCGCTCGGCGCTTCTCCTCCACCGCGAATCGGGCCCGCACCTTCCCGAGGGTCAGGTCCAAGATGGCGTCGACTTGTCGGTCGCGGACACGGTGCTGGCGATCGACCCGCCGCACGTTGGCTCCTGCGGCTTGCAGAGCGGAGAGCACGTCCATAAGCACAAGCCCAGCATAAGCACTGTGCTTATGAAAGGCAACGGACGAATGCGGCGACCCGGCCGGCTGTGCCGATCCCCGCTCGAGGACGAGACGGCGTCAGCCCCCCGGAGGGGTGGGCGATCTCTACCGGATCTCTACCGGACGGGTAGAGATCCGGTAGATCCGAGCAACACCGTCATCAGCACACCTAACTCGCGAACGGCCTGCTCAGGGCCACTTTTCGGGACCGATCAACACCGTCCGAAATGGCGTTGTTCACAGTTCAAGTCCCCCCTCGCCCACTCCATCCTCAACGTGAACGCGCTGGTAGCGGCACCGAACTGGCTCGTGATCAGGCTCTCGTGAGCCCTCGTGGTCACAGGTTGGTCACGGATTCTCCGCCGACGGCACGGCACGAGCCGGCACCAGCCGCCACGCGCCGGACCAACGGGTGGGTCGCCGCGGACCGAGTAGGCCCGCGTCGGTTCTCTCAGCGGTGCGCCGACTCGAGGCGCATGCCGGGAGCGTCCTCGAAGATCCGGTCGTTCGACACGAGTGGGATGCCGAGGCGGAGGGCAGTGGCTGCGATCCATCGGTCGGCGTCGTGCTCGCGCTGGCCGAGGGCGTGACCTGCCTGCTCGCAGGCGACGCGGAGGTCAACGTAGGTGGCGACGAGCTGCGGGCCGGAGTGCACGATCGCTGCCCGGCCGATCTCGGCGTCGAGCTGTTGCAACCGTCGGTCGCCCCATCCGCGGCGCAGCGCGCCGAAGCGGAGCTCAGCTTCGGTTTGAAAGCAGAGGATGACTGGCCGACCGAGCAGGATCGGGTCGTACCGTCTGGCGAGCGCCGATTCTGGGGCCAGGACTGCGCTGAAGACGTCGGTGTCGACGACGACTGGGCCGCGGTTGTCGGTCACTCGAGGACGGCTGCGAGGAAGGCTTCGCCTTCTTCGGGGGTGAGATCGTCGATCACCATCTCGGGATAGGGCGGCAGGGGCCGGGCGCGCCGGAGGAGCTCCTCGACGGGTAGTTCGAGGCACTCGGTGGCCGGGTGTTCCGGGTCGTGGTGGGCGGTCGACATCTCGTGGGACAGTGTACGACGAGGTTCAGGCGTCGGTGCCGAAGATGAGGCGGGCGACGGTCTCGGCGGCGTCGGCCTGCTTGGTGGGGGGGACGTGTTGGTAGATGTCCCAGGTGATCTTGGCGCTGGCGCGCCGGACGCGCAGAGCTCGCACCCAGCGCCCGTCCGATGCCCGACGCCCCACCGGTGACGATCGCCGACCGCCCGGCGAACGGAGTTCGGGTGCGGTTTACGGCCCGACGCTCTCATGGATCCAAACTCGTAAGGATCCGGCAGTTACGAAGCCGTGGCCCATCGCAATGTCGAGCGCGTCCCCGGCTTCGTAGCCGACGAGGGTCGCGCCGGGCACGAGGTTGCTGGCGAAGGCGAGAAGATCAGCCCAGTTCGCCCCGGTGACAGCGGGGTCGCTGAAGAAGTTGGAGATCCCGACAACCTCGGCGGTTCGGTTGAGGACGGCACCGCTCACGATCCGCCCGTGGGTTCGCGCTGCGACCACGGATACTGATTCGCATTCGAGGAGCTCGGCTCGGAACAGCCGGGCGTGACCGCGTTCGGCCCGCCACGCCTCCTCCCACTCCGCGAGGGTGCTGGGGTGTCGATGCCGCTCGGACCATGAGGAACGGCGCGCCGGGCGCGGGGCCTGATCCCGTTTCCCGGGCGCCACCTCGAGCTCACCGTCGACTGATGAGCGCCCCCCCCCGCTTCTTGAGCTCGGATGCGTGGGTTGAACCTTCACGGGTGCTCGGTCCACAATGACCCCGGCAGTCGTCGTCCTGTCCTTCGACTTGGGGTCTTTTGCCCCGTGAGTGGCTGGTGAGTCCCCCCTCGCCCACTCAGTCCGGGGAGCTCAGCGGCGGGTCAGCTTCCAGGCCTGCTCGGCCGGGAAGCGGTGGGCCCACTGTCCCGGGGTGGCGTAGCGGTCGGCGGCGTCGGCCGGCGCCCGTAGCTCGACGTAGTCGTCGACCACGAACCCGGTGTGCCGGA
>JBPCPM010000145.1:0-7405 GCA_050999155.1 Solirubrobacterales bacterium | reverse complement strand
TCATCAGCGCGTAGAAGACCACGGCCTCGGTGAGCGCGAAGCCCAACCACATCAGGCCCTGGATCTCGCCGCGCATCTCCGGCTGCCGGGTCACCGACTCGATCGTCTTGCCGAAGATGTAGCCGATGCCCGCGCCCGGGCCGATGGCGCCGAGCCCGGTACCCAGACCGAGCGCGATCGCCTTGCCGTCCGCGCCCTGACCCTGGGCCAGGGGAAGAATGATGTCGAGAGGGAGAAAGTCCACGGTGGCTACGCCTCCTAAGCGTTGGTGTTAGTGGCCTCCATCGGCGACTGCTTCGCCGATGTAGATGCCGGACAAGATGGCAAAGATGAACGCCTGCAGGCCGGCCACGATGACGACCTCGAAGATGTAGAAGGCGATCGCGATCGGGGCGGTGACGACGCCCACGATGGCGCTGCCGAGCAGGATGGCCATGCCGCCGCCCATGAGCAGGATCAGCAGATGGCCGGCCAGCATGTTGGCGAACAGCCGGGCCGATAGCGACACGATCCGGACCAGGTGGCTGAGGATCTCGAGGAAGAACATGGCCGGCTTGAGCAGCGTCGGCACGCTGCCGGGCACGAAGCCGGCGAGATAGTCGAACATCCCCTTGTTGCGCACGCCCTCCCAGTTGTAGGAGACCCACACGACCAGGGTCAGGACCAGCGGTACCGAGATGTTGGCGGTGGCCGCGTAGATCGCCAGCGCGTTGACCTCGATGTTGATGCCGGGGACCGTGAGCTCGTGCTTGGAGTCCAGGGGCAGCGGGATGAACCCGATGAAGTTGTTGAACAAGATGAAGAAGAACAGCGCGATCAGGAACGGAAACCAGCGCTGGGCGTACTTTTCCTTCTCGATGTTGTCACGGGTGATCTGGTTGTAGGCCACGTCGTAGGCCATCTCGAACAGCGCCTGGACCTTGCCCGGCTTGGCCTTGAGCTTGTGGCTCATGTAGAGCATGGTGAAGCAGGTCAAAAAGCCGGAGAGCATGAGCAGGAAGACGGCCTTGTTGATGCTCATGTCGATACCGCCGATCTGGAGCGGAATCCAGGGCTCGAGCTTGAACTCCTCCTGGGGCTTGAACTCTTCGTTGATCTCGACCGCGGCCGCCAGGGCCGGTGCGAGCAAGCTCGTCGTCAAGACGGCCGCGAGGGTCAGCGACAGCGTGGAGACCCGAGAGCGGATGTGGGAAGGAGAGAGGGTCATTTCGGTGCTACCTCGGATGTGCGCTCGAAGACTCGCTGGATGACCTTGCCGGTGAAGTACACCGTGAACAGGATCACGATCATGACGACTGCGGCCAGTCCGACGTCGTCTCCTCCCACGATGCCGGCGATGAGGATCGCGATCGCGGCCATCCAGCCTCGGGCCATGGCGCCCCCGGTCTCGTAGCCCATGACCCATCGGTAGTCGGTTGCCTCCCGGGCCCGCTTGGAGAAGAACATCTGCATCGCCTTCTGGACGAGCCAGACCACGGCGGCCACGACGTACCCCACGATCGGCAGCTCCGCGAGCACGAAGACCGGCAACGCGAGGGCGAGGACGACGAGGTCGAGGTGCCGCGCGGCCGGCATGATCGGTGGGGTCAGCGCGGTGGCAGACACGGCCACGTGGGGCGCGAGGTTCGGGAGAAACGAGGCATCGAATGAACGGGCTGCGACGCTGATCCGTAGCGTCGTCCCGCGCAGCGATCATATCCCAATCCCGCAGGGCCTATGCGTCGATCCGGCTCAGCGAGTCGGTGACGCGGGCGCGAGTGTCTCGCGCGTGCGCACGGGAGCGTCCGGCCCCTCGGCGTCGCCGTCGTGCCCGGCGGAGCCCACGCGTTGGACGGCCGGCCCGGCGCTGCCCAGGACCGCCCGGAGCCGTTCGACGACGGCCGGCGGGATCGTGGCGGAGTCGCCGACCAGCGCGCTGTCGAGGTCTTCGGCTCCCTCGATCGTCTCGCGGACGACATCGACGATGCGGGGGTCGTAGTCGATTCCGGCCTGGCGCTCGAGCTCGGCGCTGGCCTGCTCGATGCTCATGGCGCGCCGGTAGGGCCGCTCGGAGGTCATGGCGCAGAAGGCGTCGCACGCAGCGACGATCCGCGCGCCGAGGGGGATGTCCTCGCCCGAGACGCCGTCCGGGTATCCCCCGCCGTCCCACCGTTCGTTGACCGCGCGCACGAGCCGGGCCACGCCGACCATCGCCGGGGCAACGGAGAGGATCCGCTCGCCGACGATCGGGTGCTTGTGCAGCAGCGCCCACTCCTGGTCGGTCAGCTGGCCGGGCTTCTCGAGGATGCGGTCCGGGATCGCGAGCTTTCCGAGGTCGTGCAGCTCGGCCGCCCGGGAGATCGTGTCGACCTCGTCCGGCTCGAGGCGCATCTTCGCCGCGACCAGCGTGGCCAGCCGGGCGACGGCCTTGCGGTCGGAGTGGATGCCGGGGGCGCGTTCGAGCATCGCTCGGATCAGCACGTCGCGGGCCTGCTGGGCGGCGGACCCGGGCCGTGAGCCCTTCTCGGCGTACATCCGCCGGTCGGCGGTCTTCATCGCCTCCGAGGGGTCGTCCGCTTCGGCAGGCAGGACGCAGACCCCGTAGCTGGCGCTCACGTCGAACCCGGTACCCGTCTCGCTGAGTGCCTCGGCGGCGTCGATGAGCGTTGGAGCCGCCTCCTCGGAGCCCGTGCGCACGAGCACGCAAAACTCGTCACCTCCGAGCCGATAGGCGTGGCCGCGGTCGGCCACCCGGCGTTCCAGGCGCCGGCCGAGCCGCCGCAGCAGCTCGTCGCCGGCCGCGTGACCGTAGGCGTCGTTGTAGGCCTTGAAGCCGTCGAGGTCCAGCAGGACGAGCAGGTGCGGGTCCGCCGCCGGGTCGACGACGGGCTCGAGGTCGGCCAGCAGCCGGCGGCGGTTGGGCATGCCGGTCAGCGTGTCGGTCTCGGCCTGGAGCGTCGTCGCCTCGAGCATGCTCAGGTGGGCGTGGAACGCCGTGGCCATGCGCGCCACCACGGCGACCAGGGTGGCGGCGGCCAGGGCGACGGCAAGGTCGGGGATCGGATGGGAGTCGTTGACGACCAGCAGCCCGATGCCGACGAACGCGAACACGGCGGGGCTGATCAGCAGCCGCCGGTCGACGATCTGCCTCATGCCCGACCCGAGCGTCGGGGCGCACGACGTCGCCGATGCGATCAGCGCCAGCCCGGCGAGCGACACGGCCCGCTCGACCGACGTTCCCTCGACCGCGGCGAACACGGAGCCCATCAACCCGAAGGCGTCGGCACCGGCCATGGCGACCAGGCCGAGGCCCAGCAGGGTCCAGGACCTGCCGGGTCGCCAACCGGCCAGCGCGAACCCGGCGATGACGAGCGCCACGATCGACAGGTGGCCGAGCAGGAACAGCAGGGTGATCGCGAGGCTGGCCCCCGCGCCCTCGGAGGCGGTCTGGGCCAGAGAGGAGCCGAGTAGCGCGCCGGCCAGGGCGACGACCGCCAGCAGGGCGATCAGCCCGTCGAGCCACAGCCGCATCGACGTGGCGGGAATCCGCCCCCGCAAGAAGGCGAACAGGCCGAGCGCGACCAGCGGCGCATGGGTCAGCTCCACGGCGATTCCAGGGCCGAAGCTCGTGGTGTCGGGGTCGGGCCAGATCACTGCGCCCGCACCCGCGAGCGCGAGACCAGCCGCAATCAGGCCCCAGGCCAGGCGGTCCTCGCCGAGGCGCACCGCGGCCCACAGGCACAACGCGACAGCGCCCAGGACGGCGGCGACACCCAGGATCGGTGCCGTCGGCGACGCGCCGCCGACCTCGCGCACCACGGTGAATGCGATCAGGGTCGCCACCGCCGCTTGGTAGAGGCGCAGCGTCAGCCGCGTGGGCAGCTCGTGTGATGCCGTCGGTTCGGCCACCGGGGATGCATCGGCGCGCTTACCCCCGGGCTTGAGCCTCTCTTGGGACCCTTATCGCTCGCGGCGCAGCGGTTCGTCGGCGGGGAGGGCGCGCAATTCGCCGGAGTCCGGGTCGATCGTGGCGAACTGGCCGGTTTCGAGCTCCCGGGCCACCCCCTCGTCAATTGCCGTTTCGTCCACGGCGGCGCCTCGACCCCGGCCCATCCGCCCGAGCTGGCGCCCGCGCAGGCGGCGGAGCTTGAGGATCTCCAAGACGACGACGACGTAGACGCTGGCGGCCAGCGCCCCGATCCCGAGCGACACCATCACCGCCGTCCACCCCGGATCGAAGTTGCCGCGATCGTCGCTGTAGGGGACGAACCGCAGCGCGATGGCCACCAGCGCAAGCGACAGCGTCCATCCGTAGAGGTAGGCGAGCGTCCGGCGGGGCGAGAAACCGATGTTCGCCATCCGGTGGTGGAAGTGCCAGCTGTCGGCGCCGTAGATGGGCCGGCGGTATTTCATGCGCTTGGCGATGACGAAGGTCGAATCCAGGATCGGGACGGCGAGCACGAGCAGGGGCAACACGAGGGCGACCACGGCGTTGGTCTTCAAGGCGCCCTGCACGGCGACCATGGCCAGCAGGAACCCGAGCAGGTGCGAGCCCGTATCGCCCATGAAGCTCGACGCCGGGGGGAAACCGTGCCGCAGGAATCCCAGCGCCGCCCCGCCGGTCGCGGCGGCCAGCACGCCCGCCTCGGTGCGATCGAGCGAGAGCGCGATGACGACGAAGCTCAGCGCCGCGATCGTGCCAACGCCGGCGGCGAGGCCGTCGACCCCGTCGATGAAGTTGACCACGTTGATCACGGCGACGATGCCGATGACCGTTGCCGGGTAGGCGATCCAGCCGAAATCGATGCTGCCGAGGAACGGAAGGGTCGCGACGTCGACGCGGACCCCGCCGAGCACGGGGATCGTGGCGGCGGCGAGCTGCCCGGCGAGCTTGACGCCGGGCCCCAGCTCGAGGGTGTCGTCGAGAAACCCGACGGCCGCGATGGCCAGCGCACCGAGCACGATGCCCGCGGTTTCCGCGCCCACCGGCAGGAACAGCAGCGCGGCAACCATGAAACCGGCGAGCATCGCCAGGCCCCCGAGCCGCGGTGTCGGCGTGTCGTGGAGGCCGCGTTCGCGCGGGTGGTCGATGGCGCCGATCCGTCCGGCGAGCTTCGCGACCGGAGGCACGAGCACCACCGTCAGCAGGGCGGCGACGAGAAAGGCGAAGAGGGCGTTGAGGGTGTCAGGCATGGGCGGCGCCGAGCCGCTGCTCCGGTCCCTCGCCATCGTCGGCGGGCGGGTCGGCGGCGCGCGGCACGCCGGCGACGGTCAGCCCGGCGACGACCCAGAATGCCAGGGCCACGCGGTCGACGTTCGCGGGGTGGTCGAGCAGGCTGAAGGCAAAGAAGGTCACGAGCGACACCAGCAGCGCCCGGGAGAGCTGGTCCCCGGCCCGGACGCCCTTCCACGCCGCCCACAGCAGCACCGCGGTGATGGCAAGCCAGGCGAGCAGCGCGACGGTCCCCGCGTCCACCCACCACGTGAGCCACAGGTTGTGGGCGTGCTGGAAGGTCGAGTCGGGGTTCTGGGAGCGCAGCACGTCGGCCGTTCGCCCAAGGCCCACGCCGGTGAGCGGGTTGTCGAGGACGAGATCGACCGAGGCTTCCCAGGTGTCGACACGCCCGAAGCTGCCCGAGGCCGTGTCGGCCCCGCAGGTGCCGAGCAGGCCGCCGGCGAGCAGCGCGAGGCCGACACCTCCGGCGGCGAGCAGACCGCGCCGCCGGACCGCTCCGGTGAGAGCCACGATCGCGATGCTGGCGATGGCCAGCGCGACGGCTGCCCGCGACAGCGTGAGGGCGAGGCCGACGTAGCCGAGCGAGGCGACGATCCAGAGGACAAGCCGCCCTCGGCGTGGGGCGGTTGCGGCAACCAGGGCAGCCAGAGGGGCCAGCAGCAGCAGGTGGCCAGCCAGCAGGTTGGGGTTGGCGAAGGTGCCGGTGGCCCGGGTGAGGGTGCCCCCGGGGATCTCCGGCGGCGCGGCGGCCACGGGCAGGCAGCCGTCCCGGTAGAAGCCGGTCGCCTCGTGCTGAGCGACCTGGGCCAGGCCCGTGAGCGCCGAGAGGGCCAGCGCCGCAACCGCCACGATCGTCAGCGAGACGCGCGCGTCACGGCGGGTCCGGGCGACTCCGACTGTCAGCACCAGCAGTGCCACCGCCTCGACGAGGAACCGGTACCGGGGCTCACCGCCCCATTTCAAGGTGGCGACGAGCCCGGCTCCGAGCAGCAGGATCAGCGGGATGGTCAGCCCCGTGTGCAAGAGCCGCGGCGACGGGCGGTGCACCGCGACCAGCGCGATGAAGCCGGCGACGATCAGGAGCCGTTGAAGGGTGAGCTGGACCTCGCCCACCCCAAGCAAGGCGTCGGGCGGCATGATCTCGGCGCCCGTCCCGATGAGAACGAGGGCGACAACGGCAAGCGGCAGCTCGGCCGCGGCGCGGCCCAGGGCACCACGCACGGTCCCGGTCAGGTTCGAGGTCATCGTGCCGCGCAGCCCGGGATCACCGACGAAACAGTTGCACGAACGCCGGATATGCCCTGCCGCCGGGCGCTCTCCTGCGGGGTGAAGATCCCGCGAAGGCCAAGAATCCGGCTAATCCAGGGCGCCGAGCATGCGGTCCAGCAGTTCTGCCGGATCGCGGCGAACGCGTCCGCCTCCCCCTGCGCCGGCGTCGGCCTTGCGCAGATCGAGGTCGGCAAGTGAGCGCAACGGCCGCAGGCGGCCGGCGGCGATGAGCTGCTCGTCCACGGCGCCCAGCTTCCCCGAGAAGGTCGTGTAGACCGGTGTGCCCAAGGCGACGGCCTCGCGGTTCATGGTCCCCCCCGCGCTGACCACGAGGTCGGCCTCGGCCACCAGCGTCTGCCCGTCGACGGCCTGCCCGGGGACCCGCAGCCCGTCGCCGTCGAGCGCCAGGGCCTCGGCTCGTTGCTGCTCGGTGCGCGGCAGCACCACGGCGTGCGCGTCGTCACGGCCGGCGAGGTGCGTGAGCAGCTCCCCGTACAACGGGTTGGCGTGGTGGTACATGGAGGCGGCCGGCGGCGGGCGGACGACAACCAGCAGGCGGTCCGGATCGAGGTCCAGGACCGCAAGGTTGTCACGGTCGGGCTCGAAGTCCGCGAGGTAGTACTCCTCCTTGAGGCCCGGGTACTGGGCGAGCCGCTCGCCCTTGGCCCCGAAGCCGGCCAGCCGCGACTCGGGGATGGCGTCGGGCGTGAGCACCCGCCTGGCCGCCCGGCAGCCGACGTGGTGCTGGAGCGTTGCGTACTCGTAGTCGAACATCGTGGCGGCGGGGATCCGCAGCGTTGCCGCGACGAGCGCAAGGTCGACGGACCCGTGGGCGATGGCGAGGTCGTACTTGCGGGCCCGGGCGCGGCGCATCAGCGTCGTGGTGCGAGAGGCGAGCGAGCGCGCCTTGGCCGGTCGCGA
>JBPCPM010000140.1:0-5879 GCA_050999155.1 Solirubrobacterales bacterium | reverse complement strand
ATCCTGGGGTGTGCCGACGTCGATGACGTAGGACCATGTACTGCCGCGCTTGAGAACCCTCCCTCGCGCCATGTCTATGAGACCTCCGTGGGCGGTTGCGCCATGTCGTTTTCGAGACCCAGCATTGCCAGCAGCCGCGGTGTCGGGACGAGCAGCCGCCGCCCGAGCCGCAGGACGGGCAGCTCCCCGGTGGCGGCGGCCTGGTACGCGGCGTATCGACTGATGCCGAGCAGCTCGCCCGTCTGCTCGACGGTCAGCGTGGGTGGCAGGTTTCGGAGGTTCATGCGTCTGTCCACTCCCCTGTGGTTCCCAGCCGCCGTCTACCCGGGGCACCTGTAGGGCCCATCCATTCTCCGCCGGCTGAGGCTGGCGGTACGATTCGGTTCCATCTGCGCCCAGTGCTTCCTTGCCACATGGCTTCTCGCCTTCGGATGGTTGCAGCCCAGGCTGGCCTACTCGTCTGTACGTGTAGCTGAAGTCAGCTCAGAAGTCAAGCGTCTGTCGTGGACAGTCCATTCCATCTGGTCGCGGATGCGGTCCTCGACGCCCGCGTGGGCGCGCATGAGCCGGTCCAACTCGGCCAGGTCCTCATCGGGCTGGTCGGTCACGAAAGCGGTGAAGCGCTGGCCGTCGATATCCTCGAAAGTGAGCTGGGCGCCGGGGTGGCGCGGCTCGCGGCGCACAATGCGCTGGTCGGGGCGAGTCGCGCTACCGTGTCGCCATGGCTTCGCACCAACCCGAGGCCGGCGGACAGCCCGAGGCGTCCGACCCGCCAGACGTGTCCGACGACGTCCGCGACGCTCTCCTGGCGGACCCGATGGCGGGCGCCGCCTTCCGGCAGCTCTCGCCCACCCACCGCCGGCAGTACCTGCAGTGGATCGACGAAGCCCGGCGTCCCAACACCCGCGGCCGGGCGTATCGAACGCATGTGCCGGATGCTGACCCTCGACCCGGAGTAGCCCCGGGCCACGCCGGCGACCACCCGGGCGGGGCCGGGGGCAGCGGATCGTTCGACAGCTCTCCATTGACGCTGGTCAGCGGTTCGTTATGTTCGTCATCACGCCAGCGACCACAGGGAGCCCGATGTCCGTCGCCCGAGCAGCCCTCGCTCAGTTCACCGGTAGCTACGCGACCGAGAAGAACGTGGCCAAGGCCAGCGCGTTGGCGCGTGAGGCCGCGGGCAACGGCGCGCACATCGTCTGCTTCCCCGAGATCTGCAACACCGTGTACCTGCCCTGGGAGGAGGACGCGCGCCACTTCGCACAGGCGGAGCCGGAGTCGGGCTCGTCGGTCACCACGATGCGCGCCGTCGCGAGGGAGACCGGCATCACGATCGTCTACCCGTTCTTCGAGCGCGACGGCGACCACTACTTCAACGCTGCCGTCGTCATCGACCCGGATGGCGGCATCCAGGGCAAGTACCGCAAGGCGTCCGTCCCACACGCACGCCTGCTGCCCGGCGCCTCCGAGCGCTTCTACTTCACGCCGGGAGACCTGCCCTACCGGGTGTTCGACACGCCGTTCGGCTTCCGGTTCGGGATCATCATCTGCTACGAGCGCAACCTTCCGGAACCGGCACGCTGCGTGGCTCTCGCCGGCGCCGATCTGCTGCTCGTACCGGTGGCGACGACCGCCCTGGTGCGTCCGTGGTGGGAGGTCCTGCTCCGCGCCCACGCCATCCAAAACGTGATGTACGTCGGGGCGTGCAACAAGGTGGGCCCCGATGAGGACGGAGCGCCCGGGACCGACTACTTCGGGACGAGCCTGATGATCGACCCGCGCGGTGACGTGGTCGCGCAGGGCAGCGACACGGCCGAGGAGATCGTCTACATGGACCTGGACCTGGACCTGCTCGCCCGGCAGCGCGCGCAATGGACCTTCTTCGAGGACCGCCGACCGGACCTGTACGGCGCCATCACCGCGGCCGGGTCCACGCCCATGCGCGACGAGCCGGCGGTCGGCGTCGCGGTCGGGCGCTGAGCCGTGGACTACATCGTCGGCATCGACATCGGCGGCACCTGCACCGACTGCGTCGTCATCGACGGTGACGGCAACGTCACCCTCGCCAAGGCGTTCTCGACGCCTCCGGACTTCTCCAAGGGGATCCTGGACGCGCTGGAGGTGGCGGCCGACGAGATCGGCGTCCCCGCCGGTGAGCTGCTCAGCGGGACTCGCCTGTTCCTGCACAGCACCACGGTGGCGGAGAACGCCGTGGTCGACGGCAACCTCGCCAAGGCGGGGTTGATCACGACTCGGGGCTTCGCCCACACCCTGTTCTCGACCCGGGGCGGCTACGGACGGTGGTCGGGCCTGACCGAGGACGAGAAGCGCAACCCGATGGAGACCGACAAGCCCCGGCCGGTGATCCCGATCGGCCTGGTCCGAGCGGTCCGCGAGCGCACCGACCACAAGGGCGCGGTCCTGGCCGAGGTCGATCCGGCGGAGGTCGAGACCGCGGTCCGCTCGCTGCTCGACGCCGGCATCGAGTCACTGGCGATCAGCTTGCTGTGGTCGTTCGTCAACCCGGCCAACGAGCACGCGATCCGCGAGATCGTGCGCAAGATCGACCCCGACCTGTTCGTCACCGTCTCGAACGAGATCGCGCCCATCGTCGGCGAGTACGAGCGTACCTCGACCGTCGCGCTCAACGCCTGTCTGGGGCCGGTGGTCGGCTCCTACCTCGACAACATGGTCAGCGGCCTGCGGGACCAGGGGTTCACGGGGTCGCTGCTGGTCATGCAGGCGTACGGAGGCCTCCTGCCGTTGGAGCAGGCGACATCGCGGCCGGTCGGGATGCTCGAGTCCGGGCCGGTCAGCGGGCTGATGGGCTGCAAGCGCCTCGGCGAGCTCATCGGCTACGGCAACATCATCTCGGCGGACATGGGTGGTACCACCTTCAAGGTGGGCACCGTCCGCGAAGGGCTGGTCGAGTACCAGCGCGAGTCGATGGTCCTGCGCTACCACTACGCGCTGCCGAAGATGGACGTGGTCAGCCTCGGGCTGGCGGGCGGCAGCATCATCTCGCTGGACCCCCGCACCGACCTGCCGCGCATCGGCCCTCGGGGAGCGGGGTCCTACCCGGGCCCGGTCTGCTACGACCATGGCGGCGACGAGCCGACCCTCACGGACGTGGACGCGATCCTGGGCTACCTCAACTCCGACTACTTCCTCGGAGGACGGGCGCAGCTGAACCTGGACCGGGCACGCGAGGTGTTCGGGCAGCAGATCGCCGAGCCGCTCGGCATGCCGGTGGAGGAAGCCGCCGCGTCGATGTACACCCTGGCGAACAGCCTGATCTACGACCTCGTCCACAAGACCACCGTCCAGCGGGGCCTGGACCCTCGGCAGTTCGCCCTGTTCTCCACGGGTGGTACGGCGGGCATGCACCTGGCGGCCGTGGGCGCGGAGCTCGGGGTCAGCCACGTCATCGTCCCGCACAGCGCCGCCGTGCACGGCGCGTTCGGGCTGGTGACCTCCGACATCGTGCACGAGCAGATGGTCACGCGGCCGATGCGTGAGCCCATGGACCCGGCGGCGGTCGACGCGATCTTCGGCGAGCTGACCGAGCAGGTCGTCGAGCAGCTCCGGGGGGAGGGCTTCGAAGGCGACCGGGTGGACGTCGCGCGGGCCATCGACATGCGCTACCGCAGGCAGGTGCACATCATCACCGTCCCGGTCGAGGTCACGGTGCCGATCGAGACGCCGGGACCGATCACCGCCGAGTCGCTGGACACCACCATCGACCTGTTCGAGACCCTGTACCGCCAGAAGTACGGTCGCGAGTCGACGTTCCGCGAGGCCGGGATCGAGCTCGTCTCCTTCCGGGTCCGGGCCACCGGCCTCGTGCGCAAGCCCGACTTCGTCGCCGGCGGGCTCGGCGGCACCGAGCCCGCCGCGGCGCTGGTCGAGCGACGGATGGCGCATGTCCCGGACCTCGGCGAGATGCGGGAGGTCGCGGCCTACGACTTCGGCCGGCTCGGGTCCGGCAACGAGGTCGCGGGGCCGGCCGTCATCTGGACGCCCATCACGACGGTGGTGCTCGGCAGTCGCCAGGTCGCCCACTGCGACGAGTACCGCAACCTCATCATCCGCACCGGCCCGGGGAGCGCCGCATGACCGCCACCGCCGAGAACGTCGACGCCTTCACCTTTGAGATCATCCGGCATCGGCTGCACCAGGTGATCGAGGAGGCGATCGTCGCGCTCGAGAACGTCTCGGGCTCGCCGATCACCAACGAGGGCCACGACATGATGGTCTCGCTGTACAAGGCGGACGGAAGTCTCGCCGTCGGAGGCGTGGGCTTCCTGCACCACCGCACCAGCGCCGCCCAGGCCGTCAAGCACATCGTCGCCAACTTCTCGGACGATCCGGGGATCAACGAGGGCGACACCTACATGCTCAACGACTCCTACACGGCCGCGTTGCACCCTCCGGACATCTACATCATCTCGCCCATCCACCACGAGGGTCACCTGACGGGCTTCGTGTCGAACTTCGTCCACGTGACGGACATCGGCGCGACCGACCCTGGCGGGTTCTCCCCCAACGCCCGCGACACCTTCCAGGAGGGCTTCGTCACGCAGGGCCTGAAGATCGTCGAGGGCGGCAAGACCCGCCGGGACGTGCTGGAGACGTTCCTGCGCAACGTGCGCGACCCCGGCATGACGGCACTGGACCTCAAGTCCCAGCTCGCCGCGAACCACGTGGCCCGCGAGCGGATGGGCAAGCTGTACCGCGACTACGGCGTCGAGGCGGTCGAAGCGGTGTCGGAGGCGCTGATCGTGGAGTCGGAGCGGCTCGTGCGCCAGCGGCTGTCCGAGCTGCCCGACGGCGTCTGGCGCGCACGGCAGTACATCGACATGCCGACCGCGCTGTACCGGGTGGAGCTCGCCGCGACCAAGGAGGGCGACACCCTCACCTACGACTTCACCGGCACCGACCCACAGATCGACCTCGGCGTCAACTGCTGCTACTGGGCGACGTGGGGCGGGCTGTTCGCCCCGATGTTCCCGCTGCTGTGCTGGGACATCACCTGGAACGAGGGCGTGACCCGACCCATCAGGATGGTGGCGCCCGAGGGCACGCTGGTGAACTGCATCCGGCCGGCGCCGATCTCGATCGCCACGGTGGGCGTCATCCAGATCGTGAACAACCTGTCCGTGACCGTGTTGTCGAAGATGTTCGCCGCGAGCTCCCGCTACCGCGACCGCGCCACCGGCGTGTGGCACGGCAGCCACCTGGCGGTGATGCTCAGTGGCCTGGATGCCGCCAGCGACTACTTCGTCACGCTGCTGACCGACACCTTCGCCGGGTCCGGTGGCGCCCGCGCCCGCCGCGACGGCGTGGACATCGGCGGCGAGCTGCCCAACGTCGTGTCGCGGTGGGCCAACGTCGAGACCCAGGAGCACCTCTCACCGATGCGCTACCTGTACCGGCGTCCCGTTCCGGACTCCGGCGGCCCGGGCAAGTACCGGGGCGGCGTCAGCCACGAGTTCGCGTTCGTCCCGCACGACAGCGCGGTGGGAGCCATCAACGTCGGCTTGTCGGCGAAGGGCATGCGGGTGCCCATGAGCCTCGGCGTGGCCGGCGGCTATCCGGGATGCACCATCGGCCAGACGCTGTTCACCGGAGGCAACGCCGAGGACTTCCCGTCGAGCCTCGACACCACGCAGGGCAGGGAGTCGGCGTCCGTGCAGTGGGGTGAGCTATCGCTGGGCAGCGACGACATCCAGTACATCCGGTTCATGGGCGGCGGCGGCTACGGCGACCCGCTCGACCGCGACGCGCGGGCGACCGCCGATGACGTCGCCCTCGAGGTCGTCTCGCTCGACGCCGCGCGGAGCATCTACGGCGTGGCGCTGACTGACGGCGTCGTCGCC
>JBPCPM010000086.1:0-15400 GCA_050999155.1 Solirubrobacterales bacterium | reverse complement strand
GCCCGCGCCGCCGGCACGGCGCTGGCCCGCAACCCGATCCATTTGGTCATCCCCTGCCACCGCGTCGTGCCCGCGGCAGGAGGTGTCGGCCAGTACGGGGGCGGATCCGAGACCAAGCGCCGACTGCTGGAGCTCGAGGGCGTCGAGCTGTAGAAGGCGCGCCTACAGCCGCCGGGTCGGGTCGTCGTGGGGCGAGCGGTCGTGGGACCGGGCCCGTTCGTCTGAGCGCACGCGATCATGGGGCTCGGAGTTGCCGTAGCGCAACAGCTCGAAGGCGATCGACAGGACGAGGGCGGCGATCCCGGCCAGCATCAGGATCAGCCCCACCACCTGGATGTTGAGAATCGGGAAACTGAAGTCGACCGCGTAGCGGAGGATCGCTCCCACGGCGATCAGCACGATCGATGCACCGACGGTCATCGGTTTCAGCCTACCAACGGGTTCTCGGCACGCCGGACGACGACGATCGTGTCCTGTTCGGTCTCGATCTCCCAACCCTGCGGCGTGTCCGGGCCCCGAAAGAGCGTGTCGACCACCGTCGTCGGCCCCTGGATGCCCCAGCCGCCCGGCTTGCCCTCGCGGGCGTCGTGGAACGCGATCCGCCCACCCGGTTCGACGTGCGGGTGCCAGCACTCCCAGTCGGTGCGACAGCCATCCTCGGTGTGGTCGCCGTCGACGAAGACCAGGTCGACCTGCCCCTCCCAACGAGCCGCGACGTCGGCGCTGCGGGCAATGTGCCAGTGGACCGTCGGCCCGCCCGCTGCCGGCAGTGCGCGGTCTACCGCCCGGCGGGAGGCCGCCTCGACGCCGTACCACCCGTCCCTGGGCCCGACACCGCCGAACGGGTCGATCAGGTGCAGCTCGGACCCGGCCGGGAGGCTGCGGGCGAGCACCGCGGCCGACGAGCCCTCGTAGACACCGACCTCCACGGCCCGCCGGGCGCCCGCCGAGAGCTCGACGAGCAGCTGCGCCTCGCCCGGGCTGTGCATCGGGCGGGGCGGGATCAGGCCCGATCGCAGGGCCAGCGCGCGGGCGCGGTTGCTCTGGCGCAGGCGCTCGGGGGTGAGCCGCCGGATCGACTGGGGCAGGTGCATGGCGCCAGTATGGGGGACCGGCCATCCGGCGCGCGCCCGCCTAGCCGAGAAACTGGTTGATCCGGCCGGCGGTCTGCTCGGGGTGTTCCCACCACCACATGTGCCCGCAGTCACGCAGGCGCATCAGCTCCGCGCCCGGGATCCGGTCGGCGATCAGCGCGCCCTGGGCGATGGGGAGGATCTGGTCGCCCTCCCCGTGGATGACCAGCGTGGGGATGTCGATCTGCCCGAGCTCGTCACAGACGTCGAACCCGGTGCAGGCCTTGAGCTGCTGGAAGATGACCTCGAGGTCCGGGCACTCGTCCGTCGCCAGCTGCTCGAAGCGTTGCCACGGGGTGTCCTTGGTGGCGAACGCCGCGGAGACCTGGGCCTGCCACCAGTCGCGCTGGGCCTCGGCCGTGTCCACCTCGCTCAACGCATCGACGAGCGGCTGCCATACCTCGGGCGGCGTGAGGTTGTCGCCGGTGGCCCCGCAGTAGGTACAGCCGACGACGAGCTTGCGGATCCGATGCGGGTAGGTCAGGGCGAGCTGTTGAGCCACCATGCCGCCCATCGAGATGGCGATCACGTCGGCCTCGGCGATCTCCAGGGCGGCGAGCAGGCCGACGGCGTCGTCTGCCAGGTCGCGGATGTAAAACGGCTCGCCGACGTCCTCGCTGCGGCCCGTTCCCCGATGGTCGTAGATGATCGCCTCGCGCTCGGCGGCGATCAGGTCGAGGAAGTTCTCCCCCCAGTGCTTCCGGTAGCCGCCCATGCCGACGATCATCAGCACCGGAGGTCCCGCCCCGTGGCGCTCGTAGAACAGCTCCCGGCTTTGGACCTCGACGCTCGGCACCCCAGGCTTGCTACCCGGCGCGGCCCGGATCTACGCTCCCGGCCGGCACTGTGCGCCAAGCGCACCCACGGCGTGACGTGCAAGCGCCAAGCCGCCTGCCGTCAGGCGGCCGCGGGCTCGGCGTCCAATGCCGGTTCGAGGGCGAGGTCCAAGACCTCGTCCATCGTCATCACCGGGTGGAACGTCATCTGCTCGCGGACCTCGTCGGGCACCTCGTCGAGGTCGCCGCGGTTGCGCTCGGGCAGGATCACGTCGGTCAGCCCGGCCGCGTGGGCGGCCAGCACCTTCTGCTTGAGGCCGCCGATGGGCAGGACGCGGCCCTGCAACGTGACCTCGCCGGTCATGCCGACCGTGTGCCTGACCGGACGACCGGTGGCCAGCGACGCGAGCGCCGTGGTCATCGTGATGCCCGCGCTGGGACCGTCCTTCGGGACCGCGCCGGCCGGGACGTGGACGTGGTGCTCGCGCGAGCCGAGGGTCTCGGGGTCGACGCCGAGGTCCTCGGCGTGGCCGCGGATGTAGGAGAGCGCGATCCGCGCGGACTCCTTCATCACGTCACCCAGCTGACCGGTGAGCACCAGGCCGTCGGAGCCCTGCATCGCGGTGGCCTCGACGAACAGCACGTCGCCGCCGGTCCCGGTCACGGCGAGCCCGGCTGCCACGCCGGGAACCGCGGTACGGATGGCCGACTCCTGGAAGAACCGCTGGCGGCCCAGGGCATCGCGCACGATCGCCTCGTCGACCGCCACCGGGGTCTCCACCTCCTCGGAGGCGATGCGCGTTGCCTGCTTGCGCAGCACCGTGCCGAGCTCGCGCTCGAGGTTGCGCACGCCCGCCTCGCGGGTGTACTCGGAGATCACCAGGCGCAGCACCTGCTCGTCGACCGTGGCCTCGCCCTCGTGCAGGCCGTTGCGCTCCAGCTGGCGCGGCCACAGGTAGTCGCGGGCGATCGCCACCTTCTCCTCGGTGGTGTAGCCGTCGAAGCGGATCACCTCCATGCGGTCGAGCAGCGGCCCCGGGATGGTCTCGGCCACGTTTGCCGTGGCGATGAACAGGACCTGCGAGAGGTCGAGCTCGACGTCGAGGTAGTGGTCGCGGAACGAGTGGTTCTGCGCCGGGTCAAGGACTTCCAGCAGCGCCGAGGAGGGATCGCCGCGCCAGTCGGCGCCGACCTTGTCGACCTCGTCGAGCATGATCACCGGGTTCATCGTCTCGGCGTCGCGCAAAGCGCGGACCAGCCGCCCGGGCATGGCGCCGATGTAGGTGCGCCGATGGCCGCGTATCGCCGCCTCGTCGCGCACGCCGCCCAGCGACATCCGCACGAACTCGCGGCCTGTCGCCCGGGCGATCGACTCTCCGATCGAAGTCTTACCGGTACCGGGCGGTCCGATCAACGTGAGGATGGCCCCAGAACGGGGGTCGGCCTCGATCTCGCGGTCGGCGCGCAGCTTGCGCACGGCCAGGTACTCGGTGATCCGCTCCTTGACGTCCTCGAGCCCGGCGTGGTCGGTATCGAGCACCTCGCGGGCGCCGACGGGGTCCAGCCGCTCGTCGGAGCGCTTGGACCACGGGACCGCGGTCAGCCAGTCGAGGTAGGTGCGGATCATCGACGACTCACCGCTCTGCTCGCCGGCGCGCTCGAGGCGGGCCAGCTCCTTGCGGGCCTGCTCGGCGACCTCATCGGGCATCTCGGCCTCGGAGATCTTCGTCTCGTACTCCTCGACGACGGATCCCTCGTCGTCACCCAGCTCCTTGCGGATCGAGTCGAGCTGCTTGCGCAGGAAGTACTCGCGCTGCTGCGCCTCGGCCCCCTCCTGGACGTCGTCGCGATCCGGCGGCGGACCTGCAGCTCGGCCAGGCGCTCTCGCTGGAGCTCCAGGGCGCGTCGCAAGCGATCGGTCACGTCGAGGGTTTCGAGGATCTCGATCTTCTGGGCGTCGCTGAGGTCAGGCGCGTAGCCCGAGAGGTCGGCCAGGGCGCCCGGCTCGGAGACCGAGCGCACGAAGGCGGCCACGCGGCCGTCGTCGCCGCGCAGCTCGAGCAGCTCCTCGACCGTCGCGCGGAACGCACGGGTCAGCTCGGCGATCTCCTCGCCGGACGGCACCTCGTCCTCGTGCTCGGTCACCTCGACGCGCAAGGTCCCGTCGGGACCGGTCTGGGCCGCGCCGGGGACGCCCCGGCGCAGGCCACGGACGCGCAGGGCCTTCTGGCCGCCGGGGACGCGCCCCTCTTCGAGGACCTGGCCGATCGTGCCGACGTCCGCGTACTCGTCGTCGACACGGGGCACGAGCAGGACCCGGTCGGCACCGGCAGCCGTCGCGGCGACGGAGACCTCCATGCCGGGGAACAGGACGACGTCGTCGAGGGGGATGAGGGGGAGCTGTGCCATGGGGGTCCTTTCCGGTGTGGCGCGGACTTACAAGACGTAAGTAGTGTAGCGGGGACCGTGGAAAGCTTAGTCTGAGCGGCTGAGATCCTCTCCATGACTACCGCGAGCGCTTCCGGGTACACCTGAGCCATGGCGCGCTACTGCGAGGAGATCAGGGTCTTCAAGACCCGGGAGCAGGCCTTCGACTACCTGGCCGACTTCGCCACGGTTGCCGAATGGGACCCGGGCATCGAACGGGCCACCCGGCTGACCTCCCAGCCCATCGGGGTCGGGAGCCGCTTTCTCGTGGTCGCCTCGGTTCTGGGCCGCGAGCTCGAGTTGACCTACACCATCACCGAGTACGAGCGGCCCATCCGCGTGGTGCTCGAGGCCGACGAGCGGCTCGTCAGCTCGGTCGACGAGATCACCTTCCGCGCCGACGGCGAGCAGACCGTCGTCACCTACGACGCGAACCTGCGGCTGTGGGGTCCGCTGAAGCTTTACGACCCGGGGCTGCGTCTCGCCTTCAGCCGGGTGGGCTCCCAGGCGGCCGACGGCATGCGCGAGACCCTCGGCAGCCCCGAGTAGGGCCGTCCCGGTCGCCGGGCTGCCCCTCTAGGGTGGCGGCATGCCCGGAGCGGACACGCTGAAGGCCGTGTGGCTGCGGGTGCGGCTGGCGGGAGCGCGCGCGTTGGGCGAGATGATCCGCGACCGGGGCCACCGGACCGCGGCGCAGATGGCCTTCTTCATCGTCTTGGCTCTGCTGCCCCTGTTGCTGCTCGGGGTGGCGACGGCGGACGTGGTGGCCGGCGAGCAGGCGAAGAAGGACGTGGTGGACGCGATGCTCGACGTGGTCCCGATCGCCGAGGACCAGGGACGCGAGAAGCTGCAGTCCGCGCTCGACGAGGTGGCTTCGGGGGCCCAGCTCGGCGTGTTCAGCGTCCTGGTGCTGCTCGTGTCGGCCAGCTCCCTGATGGCGGGAGCCCGCCATGCGATCAACGAGTCCTTCGACCTGGACGTCCGCCGCGGGCTCGTCGCGCGGAAGCTGCTGGACTTCGGGCTGGTGCCGGTTCTGTCGCTGCTGCTCATCGGAGGGCTGGCCGTCGACGGCCTCAACGAGGTCACGGGCACCGACGCGGAGGGGGCGTTGCGCACGATCGTGGGTGGCGTGGCCGACACGATGCCCTTCGTGACGAGCTTCGTGGTGTTCGCGCTGCTCTACCGGCTGCTGCCGGCCAAACGCCGCAAGACCCGTGAGATCTGGCCGGGGGCGCTCGTGGGAGCCGTCCTGCTGGCCGTGGCCCGGGGCACCCTCGAGCTGTACTTCGAGCAGCTGGGCAACTACGAGGCCATCTACGGCGCTCTCAGTGGGGTGATCGCCCTGATCCTGTTCGCCTACGCGGGGACGCTGACCTTCGTCTACGGGGCCGAGTTCGCTGCCGAATGGGCGCGCCTGCCCTCCGAGCGTGGCGGGGTTCGCGAGGCTGCCGCCGAGGAGGGCATCGTGGCCAGCGTGCGCACGCACGCGGCCCGCGACAGCTCTCGCGCCGAGCGCCGGGAGGTCGAAGCGGCGCCGGGCCAGGAACCCGACCAGGACGAACCCCAGCCAGACGACGGCTGACGGTCAGCGGGCGTTGGCGAGAAGCCGGCGTATCCGCTGGGCGATCGGCTCGCCGAACTCGCCCTCGATCCGCCACCGGGTGGCCTGGTGCTGGCGGAACCGCCCCCCCATCGACAGCGGGCTCTTGGCGATCTTGTCGGCGACGTCGACGTCGACCCCGTAGTCCTCGTCGTAGCGCACCACGAGCTCGAAGTCGCGCAACGTCCCGTAGCGCAGGCGTCCCTCGGCCATCTGCTGCCAGGTCGGTTCGTGCTGGTACCAGACGAGGCCCTCGGGCATCTCGGGGGGGCGCGGGTGCAGCCGCGCCTCGAACAGCAGCGCGCTCTCGCTGCGCCGTGGGAGCCACAGCCGCCCGGCGCGGGCCGCGATACGGACGGGGACGTCGAGCTCGGCGGCGAGGTCGCGGCTCCAGCCGTACTCGGAGTTGACGGTCAAGCGGGTCGCGCCCAAGGCCATGAGCAGGCGGATGGCCTCGGCGAACTTGTGCTCGAAGGCCCGCCGGTGAAAGTCGGCCGCCGGGTAGTAGCGGCGCGCGTCGGCCGGGTCGCCGAGGTACACGACCCCGTCGCGCGGATGGCCGACCGGCAGCGAAAGCTCGCTGGCCGCCGTCCGCGCCACCGGCATCACGTCGACGCCTTGGCGCCGCAGGTCGGTCAGCGCCCGCACGGCCTCGGCGGGCGCCAGGGTCGTGGGCGAAGACTGGCGACCGGGGATCAGGTTGCGCGGCCGCACATCACGCAGCCGCTCGAAGGTCCGGGAGAGCAGGGGCTCGGCGTCGGCGTCGATCTCCGTCGCGGCCGCGTCGATGACGTCGTCGTCGACCAGCGTGATGCGCTGCCGCGCGTGGTAGGGCAGGGCTATCAGCTCGCTGCCGTGCGACGGCGCGGGGGAGTCGGCCTCGGGGTCGGCGCTCTCGCGTGGCCGCTCCGGCCCATCGTCGATCTCGTCGGCCACGCCGGTGGTTCTACCCGGTGGGCGGGGCGGCCAACCGCGGGGTGATCAACGCCACCGGCAGCCCCAGCCCCGCCTCCTTGCGGACGGTCGCGATTCGCCTGCCGGGTTGGACCGCGTCGCGCGGGTCGCCCAGCGCGGCTCCCATGACGCTCGCGGCGTGGTCGAGGTCGCCGACAACGAGGGCGAGGCCCCACAGCAGCGCGCCGGGCGGAGGCCGGTCGGGGCGCCCTCGTGGCTCGACGACCTCGAGGATCGGGCCGCCGAGCCGGAAGAACGCCTGCCGGCGCAGGTGAGGAGGGTCGTCGGCCTCGCGGACCCGCCGCAGATCCAGGCCCGCCCTCTGCAACGTCTCGAGCGTCGCGTCGAACTCGTGCGTGACAGCGACCATGTGGTCGATGCCGGCGGCGCCGTTGGGGTGCGTCGGGCCTGCACCGGCGGGTCGTGGCGCCGGAGCCGGGCCTGCGGCGGGCAGGCCCCGGGGCAACGGGGCGTCGAGCCCGGTGATCGACCAGCCGACGATCCCACGCCCGGCGCCGGCGCCTGCCAGCGTGACCGGCACCGTCCCCAGGCGGCACCGATCGTCCTCGACCTCGAGCCCTGCCCGTTCCCAGGCCGCGGGGGTGGCCGCGATGGTCAGTGCAGAAAGCGTCGGGGTGGGCCGGTGCGCCATCACGGTGTTGCGCTCGAGGGCGCCTGCCTCGGCCATGATCGAGAGGACGTGGTCGGCGGGGGCTCGGCAGGCACGGGCGGTGCTCCTTTCGGTCGCTGTCGCAACCCTCGCAAAACGTGCAGCGCGGTGAAGCGTGCGGTTGCCCGGCGCGTGTGCTCGCCCGAGGCGATATCACTGGGGGGTCAGAGCAGGCTTTCGAGGGGGGATGCGGATGGCAGAGCGCGCGCCGGGCGGAATGGTCGTCGCGATCACCGGAGGTGCACGGGGAATCGGAGCCGCCACGGCCCGGGCGTGTGCCCGGGCGGGGATGCGGGTCGCGGTCGGGGACCTCGACGCCGAGCCGGCGCAGACGCTGGCCGGCCAGCTCGGGTCTGGGCACACCGGCATGGAGCTCGATGTCCGGGACCGGGACAGCTTCGAGACGTTCCTCGACGAAGCCGAGAGCCGGCTGGGGCCGCTCGACGTGCTCGTGAACAACGCGGGGGTCTTTCACCTCGGGCCGTTCGTCGACGAGCAGCCCGAGCGCACCCAGCGGATGCTCGACATCAACGTCGGGGGCGTGATCACGGGCTGCAGCCTCGCCGCACCGCGGATGGTCGCCCGTGGCCGCGGTCATATCGTCAACCTCGCGTCGTCGGCGGGCCAGATTCCCCCGCCCGGCGCCGCCACCTACGCGGCGAGCAAGCACGCCATCGTGGGCTTCACCCGGGCCCTGCACGCCGAGTTGCACGGTGACGGGGTCTGGACCACCCTGGTGATGCCGGGAATCGTCAAGACCGACATGATCGGCGGCTTCGCGTCGGCCCGGGGGACCCGGGAGATCGAGCCCGACATGGTCGCCGACGCCATCGTCAAGTCCGTGCGCTCGGGCCGCCCCGAGGTCTTCGTTCCGCCCGAGCTGGGAGGACCGGCCCGGCTGATCGCCGGGCTGCCGCCACGCCCCTCGAGGGCGCTGAAGCGTGTACTGGGGGTCGACACCGTGATGACCGACGCTGACCCCGACGCCCGATCCGAGTACGAGGCGCGGATCGACCGCTGAGCAGAGGGCGATTCCCGGCGGGTGTGCTCAGCCGCCGTCCAGCACGACAGGGACATCGGCGCTGCCGTTGCCCAAGCGATCGCGGGCCTCGACGACCTCGACCCGTTCAGAGGGACCCGCCTCGACGCTGAACCGTGCTCCGCGTTTTGCCTCGACCACCACGCGCCGGCGGTCGTCCCCCACGGCGAAGACCACCGCGCCGCCGGCGATCCGCGTCGGATGCCACGAGATGATCAGTTCCCCCCGGCGCTCGGGAGACGGGTAGCGGACCTCGACGGTGCGCCGGCCGGCGGAGCCGTCGACGGGGACGGCCTGCAACGACCGTGACGCCGCGACGCGGAACGTCGCCGACGACAGGCGGTAGCGGTTGGCCGAGACCGTGAACCGGTAGTCGCCGGTCGGCGCGTCGCGGGCCACCTGCCAGACGACGGTGTAGCGGCCCTCATCGTCGACCCGCCACAGCACGTCGAGCCCGAGGTCGTCGGTTGCGCGCTCCCAGCCATCGCCGGTCCGCCGCTCGATCGTCACGAACGCCTCGTCGAGCGGCCGGTCGAGGCCGCGCGGGCCACCCTGCCAGCGGAACCGCGCGAGGTCCAGCCGGCGGGTGGTCGACGGCTGCCCAAGGGCCGTCGCCGAGGTGGCGCCTTGGCCGAAGGGTCGCAAGTCCGGCTCGAGGCCGTTGGTGGGGTCGAACGGGTACGGGTCGGGGGCCGGGCGGCCGTCGGCCAGCCGAGCCGAGAGGTCGGCGAGCCCATCACGGATCACGTTCGAGCTCTCGCGCCCGAAGAACGTCGCCGCCCCCTCGTAGTGCTGGCGGTCGTACTCCTCGGGCGTCGTGAGATAGCTGATCATCTCGTTGGCGTGGCCGCTGAGCACGACCCGGCGGATCTCGGGGCCGGCCTGCGCCCGGGCGGCGGCGCGAACGCGACGGCCCATCTCGACGGTCATCTCCCCCGGGACGGAGACCACCAGTCGGTCGGCGATGCGGATCGCCATCAGCGAGAACGCGTTGGGGGCGTCGGCGGGCGGGGTGGGGACGCCCGGGATCTTGAATCCGTGCGGGCCGGGCGACTCCACCGGTAGGCGCTGGTCCTCGTAGTGCTGGCCGGTCTCGTCGAACAGCGGTCCGCGTTCCTCCTCGGATCCGGTGAGCTGGCCGAGGCCGATGAGCGCCTCGTCGGCCACCCGGCCCGGCTTTCCGCACATGCAGGTCCGGGTCCAGCGCACGTCGAGCTCGGGCGAGGAGGTCATCTCCCGGCCCGCCTGCTCCCAGGCCCGGAGCATGGCGGCCGCTTCGATGCGGCCGACGTACTCGGCGTGGACGGGGCCCCGCTGCGTCAGCCCCGAGGTCATGTCGCCCTCGTCGCCGTTGCCGTAGGCGTTGATCACGTCGCGCCCGGGCGGGACCTTGCCCTTTCGCCGCACCACCTCCTCGAAGCGACGGGTCGCGGCGCCGTGGTGGTCTGCGGTGTAGACGGTGAAGTTCGACGGGTTGACGGTGCCGTGGTTGGCGAACGTCGACCAGCCGCCCGCCGGGACCCAGGTCCTGCCGCCCCGAACCTGGCCCGTGAAGGCCGGGGGTCGCCGTGAACGCGAGCGAGATCGCGACTCGCCGCGATCCGGGGAGCGTGGCGTCGCCGCCGCTTCGCGCGGGCCGACCCGGCGGTCGATGCGCAGCACGTCGACCCGGGGATCGATGGTGTGCTCGTAGCCCCCGGGGTCCTCGTCGGTCCGGCCGTCGCCGCGGTCGCGGATGATTCCGTGGTTGGCCAGGTGCGCCTCGAGGCTGCGGTTGCGGGTGATGCCGGTCAGCGACTCGGTGCCCCAGCCGATACGCGCCTCGGCCAGGCTCTCGTCTGCCCGGGCGATGGCCAGGGTCAGCCGCTCGATCATGAACCCGTACAGCTGCGGGTCGGCCTGGGTGCGGAAGGTCAGCGGCGTGGAGTCGGTCGGGGCGACGAAGTTGTAGGTGCCGAACGGGTAGAAGCCTGTCGGCGCGGTGTGACTGTGCGACGACGAGACGAGGATGTCCTGTTCGCGGATTCCCCGCGCTTTCAGGCGCTTGGCCGCCTCCTGCAGGACGCCTCCGGGCGTCGCGCCCCAGTCGACCCCGACCAGCGCCACCTTGCGCCCGTCGCGCTCGAGCACGACCGCGCGGGCGAAAAGGCGGGTGTGCTGGCCGTTGAGCTGGGCGTCCGAGCGCACGTAGCCGAAGGCGAAGTAGCCCGTCGGCGGCGTGACGTCGGCCCGGCCGACGCCCGCCCGCAGGCTCGCGGCATCGGCGGTCCCCGCCGCTGCCAGCGTGGTGAGCACCACCGCCCCCACGACCCATCGCGCGATCCCCGTACGCACGCCTGCGACCGTACGCGGTTCGGCCGCGCCCGGCAACTCCGAGCCGCCGGCGGATCCGCAGGCGGCGCGAGGCTCATTTCCCCGCGGGATGCCACATCGGCCGCTTTGTCACCATTGTGCGCGGATGGACGAACGCCTGACCATCTCTGCTCCCGCGTTCCGGCGCTGGGCCTACGCCTCGCTTGCGGCCCTCGCCGCGATCGTGTTCACCGGCGCGGCCGTGCGCCTCACGGGCTCGGGCCTGGGCTGCCCCGACTGGCCGAAGTGCTTCGGTCAGGCGGTCGCCCCGCTGGAGACCCATGCGGTGATCGAGTACGGCAACCGCCTGCTCTCGGGGCTGGTCGTCGTCGTGACCGTCGTCACCGGCGTCCTGGCGTGGCGACGGCGGCCGTTTCGGCGCGAGCTCGCCGTGCTCGGGACGTTGTTGCCGATCGGCGTGATGATGCAGGCGGGCCTCGGTGCGCTCACCGTGATCTTCCACCTCAAGCCCGGGTTCGTCATGGGCCACTACATCTTGTCCATGCTGCTGCTCGACGCCGCGTTTGCCACCGCCTGGGTCGCGACGTTCGAGCGTGAGGACCGGCCCGCGTCGAGCGACAAGCTGGGCGTCTGGGCCGTCCGCGCGTTGCTGCCGCTCGGCTCGCTGACGATCATCGCGGGCACCGCCGCAACCGCCGCAGGGCCTCACGCCGGTGGCGCCGGGACCGGCGACGAGATCGCCCGGCTCGAGTTCATGGGGGCGAGCACGCTCGAGTGGATCGTGCAGCGCCACGGCGCCTTGGCTGTGGCCCTCGGCCTCGCGGTTATCGGCGTCCTGGCGCTGCTGCGGCGGGCCGGGGGCGAGCGGCGGGCGGTGCGGCCGCTGCTGGTCGTCCTCGCGTTGATCGCGACGCAGGGCGTTGTCGGGATCACGCAGTGGCTGGCCGAGCTGCCTCCCGGGATCGTCTGGATCCACGTGGTCCTCGCGGTCGGGACCTGGGTCGCGCTGCTGAACTCGGCCGCTTCGGCCGGATGGCTGGAGCCCGAGGCGGCCCGGATCCACGAGCATCACGCCGACCGCGGCCGCTCGGATCTCGCGACCGGCGCCGCGGCCACCTGAGATCAGCCGATGCCCGGCCCGCTTCTCGTCGTCGACGCTCCCTCGCTGCTGTACCGGGCCTTCTACGGGCTGCCGACCACGATCACCGGCACCGGCGACCAGCCGGTCAACGCGCTGCTCGGCAGCGTCAACATGATCTGGCGCGAGGCCGACGAGCACGACCCGCGCGCGGTCGTCTGCTGCTTCGGGCCCGACGCCGCGCCCTACCGGACCGAGCTGTACCCGGGCTACCATGCGGAGCGCCCGCCGATGCCCGACGAGCTGGCCCCCCAGTGGCAACAGGCCCCGTCGCTGTACGCGGCGCTGGGCTGGCACTGCGACCGGCGCGACGACCTCGAGGCCGACGACCTGCTCGGCTCCTACGCGATCGCCGAGCGCGAGGCGGGCGGGGGGACGCTGATCATGACCGGTGACCGCGACATGTACCAGTGCGCCGACGACGTGACCACGGTCCTCTACGTCAAGACGGGATCGCGCGGCGCCGAGGTCGTCGACGCCGCGGAGGTCGAGCGGCGCTACGGGGTCACCCCCACCCAGGTCCCCGACTTCATCGCACTGCGCGGCGATCCCTCGGACGGGCTCCCCGGCGCGAAGGGCATCGGCGAGAAGACGGCGGCGTCGTTGCTGCAACGCCACGGGTCGCTGGAGGGGGTGCTGGCCGTGCGTGACGAGCAGACGCCCCGGATCGCGGGGTCGCTGGGCGACTCGGCGTCCGTGCTCGCCGACTTCAAGGAGATCGCCACGCTGCGCACCGTCGGCGTGACGGTGCCGCCGGATCGCGGCCTGGACAGGGCCCAGGGCGCGGAGACCGCTCGCGCGCTGGGGATGAACGGGCTCGCCGAGCGGCTCGAGACGGCCGGCTGACCGACGGCGTCAGCGGGGACGGTCGATGACGCGTAACCCGGCCAGGACGGGCCGCAGAATCCGGCGGGCCAGCGGAGCCTTTTCGGAGAGCGCGCCGAGCGCGGCCTGGGGGACGGCCTCGGAGAAGGTGGGGTACGCGTGGACAACGGACGCCATGGCGGTCGCGCTCTTGCCCTCGCGCATCGCGAGGGCAAGCTCGGCGATCGTCTCCCCGGCGGTCGGGCCGACGACGGTGGCGCCGACGATCGTGCGGCCGCGTCCGGTCGTCACGACCTTCGCGAAGCCCGCCTCCGCGCCCTCGGTGATGGCGCGGTCGGAGTCGGCGAGGTCGTGGCGGTAGACGACGACGTCGTCGTGGGCCTCGCGGGCCGCCTGCTCGGTCAGGCCGACCTGGGCCATCTCGGGCTCGGTGAACGTGGCCCACGGGATCGGGTCGTGGTCGACCTTGGTGGGCAGCCGCAGCAGGGCGTTGGTGGCGGCGATTGCCCCGTGGTAGCCGGCCACGTGGGTGAACTGCAGCTTTGCGATGCAGTCGCCGGCCGCGTAGACGTGCGGGTTGGCCGTCCGTAGCCGCTCGTCGACGACGACCGCTCCGCTGTCGGTCTCCACGCCCGCGACCGAGACATCGAGGCCGTCGGTGACCGGCTTGCGCCCGATGGTGATCACGACGCGGTCGAACTCGACGTCGATCTCCGCCCCGTCGGCGGTGCTGGCGTGCACCGTGCCTGCCCCGTCGCCGCTGGAGCTGGTGAACCGTTCGGCGGTGGCCGAGGTGTGGATCGTGACCCCGTCGGCTTCCAGGGCCCGGCGGACCACCACCGAGGCATCGGCGTCCTCGCGGGAGGCGACGCGGTCGGCCTGCTCGATGATCGTCACCTCGCTGCCCAGGCGGGCAAACGCCTGGCCGAGTTCGAGCCCGATGGCCCCGCCCCCTACCACCGTCAGCCGCGGGGGAAGCTCGGATAGCTGGAAGATCGTCTCGTTGGTGAGCGGGTCGACCGTGTCGAGGCCGTCGATGGGGGGGACCAGGGCCGTCGAGCCCGTCGCGATGATCGCCTTGCGCCAGCGCAGCGTCCCCCGGCCGTCGACGTGAAGCTCGCCGGGCCCGGTGAAACGGGCGCTCCCCCGGATCAGCTCGACCCCGGCCTCGTCGAGATCGGTGACCTCGGTTTCGGCGATCCGGTCGATGGTCGAATGCACGCGGGCCATGACCGCCGGGAAGTCGACCGTCGGGTCGCCGGCCTCGATTCCGAGCTCGCCGGCCGTGCGGATCGCGTGGACACGGCGCGCCGAGGCGATCAGGGTCTTCGACGGCACGCAGCCAGTCCAGGTGCAGTCGCCGCCCACGCGGCCACGTTCGATCAGCGCGACCCGGGCGCCAAGGCGCCCCGCCGTCAGGGCGGCGACCAGTCCGCCGGCTCCGGCACCGATGACAGCGAGGTCGTAGCGACGCATCGCCAGCAGCCTATGTGAACCGATCCGCCGGCCCGCGCGTATCGACGGGTCACGGCCGCTCCCAGCCCCCCGAGCGACCGCCTTGCACCACCCCGGCCGGGTTTTTCGTAACCATGTGCCGATGCACGACGATGCGCAAGCCGTCCACATCTCGCAGCCGGGGGTCGATCTCCGTCCCCCCGAGTCGCTCGCCGTCCGGGTTCGCCGGGGCGCGCGGCACCGGGCGAACTGGTTGCAGCTGCTGCGGTTCGGGCTGGTCGGGGGATCGGGCTACGCGGTCAACCTCGCGGTGTTCACGGTGGCGTTCGGGGTCCTGGGATTCCACCACCTGACGGCCGCTACCGCGGCCTTCGCCGTCGCCGTGTCCAACAACTTCCTGTGGAACCGTCACTGGACTTTCGACGCCCGGGCCGGCTCGGCCCGCACCCAGGCCGTCCGCTTCCTGGTCGTCAGCCTCGTGGCGTTCAGCGTTTCGCTCGGACTGCTCGAGGGCCTCGTGGCGATGGGGCTGCCCGAGGTCTCGGCGCAGGCGCTCGCGGTCGCGTCAGCCATGCCCATCGGCTTCCTGGGCAACCGGCTGTGGAGCTTCGCCGTGTGATGACCCTCGGCGCGCCGCGGTGAGTGCCGAGCCAAAGGCCCGCCGCAGGCTGCCACGGGTATGGCCTGTCCGGACGGACGCCGGACGTTGGTGCCGCACCTTCGCGGCGACCCTCGACGGCCTCGTCGCCCTGCTGGCCGCGTTCGCCGGCGCGATCGCAGCGGGGATCGTCGGCAGCGTCACCTCGGAAACAGTGGGCGTGGCGCTGACCGCGATCGTCGCCCCGCTGGCTGCGGTCGCCGCGTACCCGGCGATGCTGCTCATCCGCTCGAGCCCGCCCGGACAGACGGTGGGCAAGCAGCTGCTGAACATCCGGATCATCGATCCCCAGGCGCGGCCGGCGGGAGTGCGGGGCGGCCTGGCCCGAGGGGTCTCGTTCTGCCTGCTTCTTGGGGCGCTGGCGGTGGCGCTGGCCGACGAGCCGCCAGTCCTGCTGGCGGTCCTCGTCGCC
>JBPCPM010000022.1:0-15127 GCA_050999155.1 Solirubrobacterales bacterium | reverse complement strand
TTTGCCGCTCGTGGGAGACGAGTCCAGCCAGCACGCGGATCCGCTGAAGTTGCTCGAGGTCGCCCTCGCGGCCGCGAGGGGCGCCGGAGAGATCCTGCTGCGCCACCGCCGCGAGGGTGGTGCCCTCGTCGGCACCAAAAGCTCTGACACCGACCCGGTGACCGAAGCCGACCTGGCCGCCGAGCAATCGATTCGCAACCTGCTCGCCGAGAGGCGACCCGACGACGGCATCCTCGGCGAGGAAGGCGGCGGCCACGACGGGACATCGGGGCTGCGATGGGTCGTCGACCCACTCGACGGCACGGTGAACTTCTCTTTCGACCTGCCCCAGTGGTGCGTGAGCGTGGCCTGCGAGGACGAGCAGGGCGTCCTCTGCGGGGTGGTGCTCGACCCGGTTGCGGCCGAGGAGTTCAGTGCCGCCCGCGGTCACGGAGCCACGCTCAACGGCCAGCCGATCACCGGCTCCGAGCGGACCGACCTCGCGACCGCCCTGGTGGCGACCGGCTTCGGCTACGACGCCGACCAGCGCCGCCGCCAGGCCGAGCTGGTCGCGGGGCTCATCGGCGAGGTCCGCGACATCCGCCGCCTCGGAGCAGCGGCCCTGGACCTGGCCTTCGCCGCCTGCGGGCGCTGTGACATCTACTTCGAGCACGGAACCCAGCCCTGGGACGTCGCCGCGGGATCGTTGATCTGCGAGGAGGCGGGGCTGGTCGTCCGCCCCTTGCACACCGAAGGACTGCCCGCGGGGGTCCTCGCCGCGCCGGCCGGCCTGGTCGACGCGCTGCAGGAACGCCTGGCCGGCTAAGACCCGGCGGCGCGTCAGCGCAGCCGGTTGGCCAGCCACGCTCCGGCGACCGCAGCGGGCAGCGCGACGGCCGCGGTTCCGCCCGCCACCTTGCCCAGTCCCTGCCCCGCCGACATCGCCGACCCCACGGTGTCGCCCACATCGACGCCCGCGCCGAGCGCGGCAATCCCCGCGAGGCTCTCCCGGTCGTCAAGCACCGCCAGCGTCGCGGCGCCCAGCGCGATGTCGCGGATACCGACCAGGCGGGCCAGCACCTCGGCCGTGGGCCCGGACTCAGCGGCGGGAAACCCCCACTGGCCGAGCAGTGTCTTCGGCGCCGCGAAGGCAAAGGCCCCGATGGCGATGCGCCCAGCTCCGAGGGCGATGGCCAGCTGGCGGTCCTTGGCATCGATCGAGCGGCTACGGAACATGGGGCCTCCTTGGACGTTGCGACGGAGGGCCGACCCTACCCGAGCCTCCTTCCCGCGCCGCCGCTACCGAGCTCGCCACCCTGGGCGTTTGGCCCCCGCCCTCCGGGGGGTAATCCTTGCCCATCGCACGTCTTGCGCAGGGGGCTGCGCACCACCTGGAGGAGGCCCGAATGTCGGACACCGAGAAGCTGACCGGCGAGGCACTGGAGCAGCGCCTCGAAGAGCTCGTCGACCAGGAGACGTTCCCGCCCCCGGAGCACTTCGTCGAGCAGGCCGAGATGACCGACGACGCGGTCTACGACAAGGCGGCCTCCGACCACGAGGGGTGGTGGGCAGAGCAGGCCGAGCGCCTTGACTGGATCTCCGACTACGACACGGTCCTCGACACCTCCGATAAGCCGACCTACCGCTGGTTCACCGGCGGCACGCTCAACGTCTCGGCCAACTGCCTGGACCGCCACGTCGACGCGGGCATCGGCGACCGCGTCGCCATCCACTGGGCCGGCGAGGAGGGCGAGACGCGCGATCTCACCTACAGCGACCTGCTGACCGAGGTCAAGCGGTTCGCCAACGCGCTCAAGGACCGCGGCATCGGCAAGGGCGACGTCGTCGGCATCTGGATGCCCATGATTCCCGAGGCCGTGGTGGCCATGCTGGCCTGCGCCCGGATCGGGGCGCCGCACAACGTCGTGTTCGCCGGCTTTTCCCCGCAGGCCGTGGGCGACCGGATGGAGGTCTCCGAGGCCAAGGCGGTCATCACCGTCGACGGGACGCGACGCAAGGGCTCGACCTCGGCCATGAAGGGCGACCTCGACGAGAAGATCTCCGGCCTCGACCACATCGAGACGGTCGTCGTCGTCGAGAATACCGGCGACGACTGCCCGATGACCGGCGGCCGGGACGTCACGTACGCCGACGTCATGGAGGCCGCCGAGGCCGAGTGCGAGGCCGAGTGCGAGCCCGAGCCGATGGACGCCGAGGATCCGCTGTTCATCCTCTACTCGTCGGGTTCAACCGGCGCGCCCAAGGGGATCGTGCACACCACGGGCGGCTACCTGACCGGCGTCACCGCCACCACCAGCTACGCCTTCGACCTCAAGCCCGAATCAGACGTGTTCTGGTGCACGGCCGACGTCGGCTGGATCACCGGCCACTCCTACATCGTCTACGGGCCGATGGCCAACGGCGCCACCCAGGTCATCTACGAGGGCGCGCCCGACTACCCGCGCAAGAGCATCTTCTGGGAGCTCGTCGAGCGCTACGGCGTGACGATCTTCTACACGGCGCCCACCGCGGTCCGGACGTTCATGAAGTGGGGAGCCGACATCCCCCACGAACACGACCTCTCCTCGCTGCGGCTGCTGGGTTCGGTCGGCGAGCCGATCAATCCCAAGGCGTGGGCCTGGTACCACCATGTCATCGGCAACGAGCGGTGCCCGATCATCGATACCTGGTGGCAGACGGAGACCGGCGGCATGCAGATCACACCCCTGCCGGCCATCACCACGACCAAGCCGGGGTCGGCATGCCGCGCTCTGCCCGGGGCGGAGGCCAAGGTGTTCGACGACGACGGCATCGAGGTAGAGGACGGCACGCAGGGCTACCTCGTGCTCACCAAGCCGTGGCCGCACATGCTGCGCACGCTCTACAAGGATCCCGAGCGGTTCAAGGAGACCTACTGGGAGAAGTACGGTCCCGACGTCTACTTCGTCGGTGACGCTGCCCGCCGTGACGAGGACGGCTACATGTGGGTCATCGGCCGCGTGGACGACGTGCTCAACGTCTCGGGCCACCGCCTGTCCACCGGCGAGATCGAGTCGGCCATCGTCCGCCACGCCAAGGTCGCCGAGGCGGCGGTGATCGGTCAGTCCGACGAGGAGACCGGTCAGGCCGTCGCCGCCTTCGTCACCCTCGAGGACGGCGCCGAGGAGTCCGATCAGCTCAAGGAGGAGATCAACGAGACCATCGCCGAGCAGATCGGCAAGATCGCCCGGGCCAAGCGGATCATCTGGGCGGGCGACCTGCCCAAGACGCGCTCGGGCAAGATCATGCGCCGCCTGCTGCGCGACATCGCCGACGGCAACGAGCTGGGCGACGTCTCGACGCTGCGAGACCCGGACGTCGTGTCGGATCTGGAGAGCAAATACGAAGGGGAAGAGGACGACGAGTAGAACCACCTCGCCCGCACCGTCACCCGTCACCCGGCCGCCAGGGGCCATTGAATACCCTTGATCGATGAACTTCGCCGGCGACAAGGAGCTGACATGGGCAAGAGCGTGATCCTCGGAGCGGCGCGGACGCCGTTCGGCAAGATGGGCGGGGCCTTGGCCTCCAAGTCGGCCCCCGAGCTGGGTGGAACCGCGATCTCCGCGGCCCTGGACCGGGCCGAGGTGGCCCCCAACCAGGTCGAGCACGTGATCTTCGGCCAGGTCCTGCAGGCCGGCCAGGGGCAGATCCCCTCGCGCCAGGCCCAGATCCAGGGTGGGATCCCCAACGACGTGCCTTCGGAGACCGTCAACAAGGTGTGCGCCTCGAGCCTGCGCGCCGTGGGCATGCTCGACCAGGCCGTGCGTGCGGGTGACGTCGGCGTCGGCGTCGCCGGCGGCATGGAGTCGATGTCCAATGCCCCCTACCTGCTGCCCAACGCCCGGTTCGGCTACCGGATGGGCGACGCCCAGGCCATCGACGCGATGATGCACGACGGCCTGACCAACCCCTTCACCTCGAAGAAGATGGGCGCCGAGGCCGACGAGGTCGCCGAGGAGTTCGAGATGACCCGGGCCGACATGGACAAGTTCTCGGTCCGCAGCCACAAGCTCGCGGTCGAGGCAACCGAGGCCGGCCGCCTGCCCGAGGAGATCGTCGCCGTGACGGTGAAGTCACGCAAGGCCGAGACCACCGTCGAGGTCGACGAGGCGCCGCGTCCCGACGCCGACCTCGAGACGCTGTCCAAGCTGCGTCCCGCCTTCAACAAGGAGGGCACCCACACGGCCGGCAACGCGCCAGGCGTCAACGACGGGGCGGGCGCCCTGGTCGTGGCCTCCGAGGAGTGGGCGAAGTCCAACGACCGCGAGCCCCTGGCGACCATCATCGGCCAGGCCGCTGTCGCCGACGACTTCCCCTACCTGGCCCGCACCCCCGGCAACGCGACGAAGCTGCTGCTGGAGAAGACCGGCTTCACGGTCGACGACATCGACCTGTTCGAGATCAACGAGGCGTTTGCCTCGGTGGCCCTGAACTCGATGCGGATGCTCGACGCCCCCGAAGACAAGGTCAACGTCAACGGCGGCGCGATCGCCCTGGGCCATCCGATCGGCGCTTCCGGCGCTCGGATCCTCATGACCCTGATCTACGAGCTCCGTCGTCGAGGCGGTGGCCGTGGTGTCGCCGCCATCTGCTCGGGCGGCGGGCAGGGTGACGCGGTGATGGTCGAGGTCAACGGCGGCTGACGGGAGAACCTGAGCTCACGCCGCGTCGAGGGAGGCGAAGCCCTCCGTGGCGGCGGCCCTCGCCAGCGGCAGGTCGAAGCAGGCGAACGTGTCGACGGCCGGGTCGGCGGCCCGGGCCGCACGGGCGCACGCCAGCTGCACCGCGTCGTAGGCGCAGAGCCCGCGGATCCCGGTGAGCCGTGCAGCGTCATCGAGCACGGCGGGGCCCAGGGCGACCGTCAGCAGGACGGTGCGGGGGCTGCCGGTGCCGAGGTCGGCCTCAAAGGCCGCGACCATCACGCGGCACGTTTCCGCGTCGATTTCGCCGAGACGATGCTTGTGCCACAGACCGGCAGGCACCTCGACCCGGGCTATGGCGCTGATCGCGAGCTCCCGGTGGGCACGGACCAGCTGGTGGCCGGGCTCGTCGGCGTAGAGCTTGACCAGCGCCGAGGAGTCGGCGAACACCGTCAGCGACGGCCCTCGGTCACGAGGCTCGACAGCTGAGTCCCCGACCCGGCCCGCCGCCGGGCATCGTCGACGGCTTGCTCGTCGGGTCCGGGGTCCGACCTCTGTGGCCAGCCGACCAGCAGCCCCGCCCGGTCGAGGCGCTCGCGCAGCTGCGCGGCCTCGTCACCCGCGAGCTCGGGATCGACGGCTGCGCGCAGGACTGCGGTGGCGAACGCGTTCACGCTCTGATCCCTGCCGGATGCCACCTGCTTGAGCCTTGAGGCCAGACCGTCGTCGACTCGCAATGTCACCTGCGCCATGCAGTCATGGTAGCAGTCGTGATCTCCATCGACGCTGGGCGGCCAGATCAGGCGGCGGCCGGCTCGGCGGCCGCCGGCGCCCGCTCGAAGACCAGCTCGCCGTTGGTCGCCTCGACGCGCACGGTGTCGCCCTCGGCGAAGGTGCCTTCCAGTAGCGCCAGCGCAAGCTTGTCGACCAGCTGCTTTTGCACGACGCGCTTGAGCGGGCGGGCTCCGTAGCTCGGGTCGTAGCCGAGGTTGCCCAGCAGCGTCCGGGCCTCGTCGGTGAGCTCGATGGCCACGCCGCGCTCGGCCAGGCGGCCGGTGAGAAGCTCGACCTGCAGCTCGACGATCTCGCCGATCTGGTCGCGCGACAGGCGGGTGAAAATCACCGTGTCGTCGACGCGGTTGAGGAACTCGGGCTTGAAGGTCTGGGTCAGCGCCGTCTCCACGCGGGTGCGCATGGTCTCGTCCTCGGCGGTGTCGGTGATGTGCTGGCTGCCGACGTTCGAGGTCATGATCAGCACCGCGTTGGTGAAGTTGACCGTGCGGCCCTTGCCGTCGGTCAGCCGCCCGTCGTCCATGACCTGCAGCAGCACGTTGAACACGTCGGGGTGGGCCTTCTCGATCTCGTCGAGCAGGATCACCGAGTAGGGGCGCCGGCGCACGGCCTCGGTCAGCTGGCCGCCCTCGTCGTAGCCGACGTAGCCGGGCGGGGCGCCGACCAGGCGCGAGACCGAGTGCTTTTCCATGTACTCGGACATGTCGATCCGGACCATGGCCTGCTCGGAGTCGAACATGAACTCGGCAAGGGCGCGGGCCAGCTCGGTCTTGCCGACACCGGTCGGCCCGAGAAACAGGAACGAGCCGATGGGTCGGTCGGGATCCTGGAGGCCGGCCCGCGAGCGGCGCAGCGCGTTGGCCACGGCCTCGACGGCTTCGTCCTGGCCGATCACGCGATCATGAAGACGGTCTTCCATCTGGATCAGCTTCTGGACCTCGCCCTCGAGCAGGCGGCTGACGGGTATGCCCGTCCAGCGCCCAACAACCTCGGCCACGTCCTCGTCGGTCACGACCTCGGTGAGCATCGTCGCGCCGCTGTCCTGAAGGTCGCGCAGTCGGGCCTCGTCGTCGGCGAGCGTGCGTTCGAGGTCGGGGAGCGTGCCGTAGCGCAGCTCGGCCGCCTTCTCGAGGTCGCCGTCGCGCTGGGCGCGCTCGGCCTCGCGGGTGGCCTCCTCGATCTCGGTGCGCGCCTCGTTGAGCGCGTCGATCAGGCCCTTTTCGTGCTGCCAGCGGGCGGTCAGCTCGCCGGATTGCTCCTGCAGGTCGGCCAGCTCGGCCTCCAGCGCGTCGCGACGGGCCACCGACGAGTCGTCGGTCTCGTTCTTGAGCGCCTGGCGCTCGATCTCCAGCTGCTGGATCCGGCGGTCGACCTCGTCGATCTGCGTCGGCTTGGAGTCGATCTCGATCTTCAGGCGCGACGCCGACTCGTCAATCAGGTCGATCGCCTTGTCGGGCAAAAAGCGGTCGGCGATGTAGCGGTGCGAGAGCGTGGCCGCGGCGACGATGGCCGAGTCGGCGATGTCGACGCCATGGTGGACCTCGTAGCGCTCCTTCAGACCGCGCAGGATCGCGATGGTCGCGGGCACGTCGGGCTCGCCGACGGTGACCGGTTGGAACCGCCGCTCCAGGGCCGCGTCCTTTTCGATGTGCTTGCGGTACTCGTCGAGCGTGGTCGCACCGAGGGCCCGCAGCTCGCCGCGGGCGAGCATCGGCTTCAAGAGGTTGGCGGCGTCGACCGCGCCCTCCGCGGCGCCGGCGCCGACGATCGTGTGCAGCTCGTCCATGAACAGGACGATCTGCCCGTCGGCCGCCTGGACCTCCTTGAGCACGGCCTTGAGGCGCTCCTCGAACTCGCCGCGGTACTTGGAGCCAGCCAGCAGCGCGCCGATGTCCAGCGCGATCACGCGCCGGTCGCGCAGCGACTCGGGCACGTCGCCAGAGACGATCCGCTGGGCGAGGCCTTCGACGATGGCGGTCTTGCCGACGCCGGGCTCGCCTATCAGCACGGGATTGTTCTTCGTGCGCCGCGAGAGCACCTGGATGACCCGGCGGACCTCTTCGTCGCGGCCGATGACGGGATCCAGCTTGCCCCGCTGGGCCTCCTCGGTGAGGTCGCGGCCGAACTTCTCCAGGGCCTGCATCGTGTCCTCGGGGTTTTCCGAGTCGACACTGTGCGGGCCGCGGACCTCGGTGATCGCCTTCTCGATGTCAGCGCGGGCCGGAAGCAGGGAGGAGACCCCGTGCTTCTGGTTGGCCAGCGCGAGCAGCAGGTGCTCGGTGGAGATGTAGGAGTCGTCGAGCCCGCTCGCCTCGTCGGCGGCCTGCTGGAGGACCTGGCGGAACTCGGCGGAGGGGCGGACGTCGGGCGCTCCGTCGCCGCCGAGGACGGCCAGCCCCTCGAGCCGCTCGTCGAGGCGGGCGCGGAGACCGGCGGCGTCGCCGCCGACCTTGGCGAGGATCGGTGGGACCAGACCGTCGTCCTGATCGAGGAGCGCGACAAGCAGGTGCTCGACGCCGACCTCGGTATTGCGCCGCTCGGCGGCCAGACGCTGGGCCCCGGCCACGGCTTCCTGCGACTTGATCGTGAAGCGGTCATGGTGCATGTCAGCCCAGTATAGCGAGCGATGGAGGAAAATCTACGTCAGTAACACTGAGATTTCGGCGCCGCCGGAGCCCGGATCTGCCCGCCTGGGCGGATGACGGAAACGGGTGTGCGCTGCTGGTAGGCTCGACGAGAACGTGGCTCTCGAGAGCAGCCAGCGGCTTCCCGGCGGGGTGGTGCACTCCCTCCCCGCCGACCTGCGCGAGGGGCTGATCGTCAGCCCCACGGCGCTCGAGGCCTGGAAGGACATCACGCCCCTGGCCCGCAACGAGTTCATCTGCTGGGTCGAGGACGCCAAGCGCGAAGCAACCCGGGAACGCCGCATTCGCCGGACCCGGGAGGAGCTGGAGGAGGGTCAGCGCCGCCCCTGCTGCTGGCCGGGCTGCAAGCACCGCGAGCGGATCGGCAGCTAGCGGACGCCATATCCCGGCCCGTGCACCTCAGGTGCGCTTTCGGGCCTTCCCACGCTGGACTCGGATCCGTACCGGGCCGGCCTGCTCCCGGGGCACCAGCGCCTGACCCGGCTCCTCGTAGGGCACGAGCTCGGCCTTGAACGACTGGCGGACCCGTTCGAGCTCGGACTCCATCTCGGCTTCGAGCTCCTCGGCGCGGCGCTTCATCCGCTCGAGCCGTACCCGCGTGCGCTCGAGTTGCTGCTCGAGCTCCAGCACGGCTTCGACCCCGGCGAGATTCAGGCCCTGCTCGTTGGTGAGGTCTTGGATGCGGCGCAGGCGCTCGACATCGTCCTGGGAGTACAGGCGGGTGTTCTTCGGCGACCGCTTGGGGGCGATCAGCCCCCGCTGCTCGTACATCCGCAGGGTCTGCGGGTGCATGCCGGCCAGGTCGGCCGCCACCGAGATCATGAACACGCCCCGGTCGCTGGAGACCGAGGCTCGGATGTGGACCTGGCGGCGGGTCACCGCCGGTGTCCTTCGGCGGTCGCGGTCACGTGTCGTCCGTGCCCTGCTCGTCGGCGCGGACGCCGGCGAGCAGCCGCTCGCGCGGGTCGTGCCCGTTGAACGCGTCCGCCAGTTCCTCGACGGCCTTGCGCTGCTTGCGGTTGAGGTTGCGCGGCACGTCGATCACCAGGCGGTAGTGGATGTCGCCGCGTCCCGTTCCCTTTGGCCGGGGCGGTCCCTCGCCGCGCAGCCGCTGCTGGGCGCCGTGCTGGGTGCCCTCGGAGACGCGGATCCGCTTGCTGCCATCGAGGGTCGGAACCTCGACGGTCCCGCCCTGGATCGCCTCGGCCACCGAGATCGGCACCGTGACCTCGAGGTTGCCGTCGTCGCGCTGGCGGAAGATCGGCGAGGGGGTGACGCGGGTCGTGACGAACAGGTCGCCGGCGGGCGCGACGCCGTCACCGGCCTCGCCCTTGCCGGCCAGGCGGATGCGGGTCCCGTCGCGGACCCCCGGGGGGACGTTGACCTTGTAGCGCTTGGTCTGCCGGGTCCGGCCCGAGCCCCTGCAGGTGCTGCAGGGGTGCTCGATGATCGCGCCGCGGCCGTTGCACTGTGGGCAGGGATGGGAGATGGAGAAGAGCCCCTGGCTCTGGTTGTCCACGCCCCGACCCTCGCAGCGGGGACAGACGGTCGGCCGGGTGCCGGGCCGCGCCCCCGTCCCCGTGCAGGTGGGGCAGCTGTCGAGCTTGGGCACCGTGACGGCGACCTGCGCGCCCTCGATGGCCTGCTCGAACGACAGGCGCACCTCGGTCTCGAGGTCGCGGCCTCGCCCAGGGCCCTGGCCGCCGCGGCCGCGGTTGAACAGGCCGGAGAGCATGTCGCCCATGTCGCCGACCACGCCGCCGCCGAAGTTGCGCGGGTCGAAGCTGCCGAACGCGCCGCCCTGGTCGTAGGCCTTGCGCTTCTCGGGATCCGAGAGCGTGTCGTAGGCGCCCTGGATCTCCTTGAAGCGCTCCTCGGCCCGCGCGTCGTCGGGGTTGCGGTCGGGGTGGTTGTCGCGGGCGAGCGTGCGGTACACGCGCTTGATCTCCTCGGCCGACGCCTTGCGGTCGACGCCGAGGATCTCGTAGGGATCGGTGGCAGCCATTCGATCCGCCTCCTACCGGGCCACCACGACCCGGGCCGCGCGAACCACACGGCCGTCGAGCCGGTAGCCCTTGGCGACGACATCGACGATCTCGCCGGCCTCACGACCCTCGGCGGGGATCGCGGTGATCGCCTCGTGGTGCTCGGGGTCGAAGCGCTCGTCCCCCGGCCCGTAGGCCTCGAGCCCGAGACTGTGCAGCGAGGAGACGAGGTCGCGGTAAACCATCAGCACGCCGGTGCCGAGATCATCCGCCTCACCCTCGGCCGCCACGGCCGGGTCGAGCCCGTTGGCCAGCAGCGCGCGTTCGAGGTTGTCGATCGCTGGGAGCAGCGCGGACGCCACCTTCGTCCGTCCTCGGACCTCCGCGTCCTTGGCCTCGGCCGACGCGCGTTTCCGGAAGTTCTCGAAGTCTGCCCGGGAGCGCTGGGCCAGCGCCAGGTACTCGTCGCGCTCGCGGCGGGCCGTCGTCAGCTCGTCTTCTTCGACGACGACGTCGGCCTCCTCGACGGTCTCGGCCCCCTCCTGCTCGGCGGGCACCGGGTCCTCGATGACGACGGCACCCGCGGCGTCGACCGGCAGCGGCTCGGCGTGGACGGGGGCCGGCTCGGCGTCGTGCGGGCCCGGGGCCTGACCGGACCCGGCGCCGGGATCCTCCGGCGGCGGGTCGGGGGCAGGCGAGTGCCCAGCGGTGTTCTCCGCCTGGTCGTCCATGGCCTACGCGCGGTCCTCTTCGACCACCTCGGCGTCGACGACCTCCTCGTCGGCCGCTCCACCGTTGGCCGCGGCGCCGTCGCCGTCGGCCTCGCCGGCCTCCTGCTGGGCCTGGGCGGCCTGGTAGAGCTGCTCGGACACGCGGTGGAAGGCCTGCTGGAGGGTCTCGGCCTTGGCGTTGATCTCCGCCGCGTCTTCGGACCCCAGCGTCTCGCGGACGTCGGCGATCGCCTTGGTGATCTCTTCGGAGGCCGGCTCGTCGACCTGGTCGCCCAGCTCCTCGAGCTGGCGCTCGGCCTGGTAGGCGGCGTTCTCGGCGTTGTTGCGGGCCTCGGCCAGCTCGCGCTGGCGCTGGTCTTCCTCGGCGTGGGACTCGGCGTCGGAGACCATCCGCTCGACCTCCTCGTCGGAGAGCCCCGAGCCGGACTTGATCTCGATCGTCTGCTCCTTCTGCGTCCCGAGGTCCTTGGCCGAGACGTGGAGGATGCCGTTGGCGTCGATGTCGAAGGCGACCTCGATCTGCGGGGTGCCCCGCGGCGCCGGCGGCAGGCCGGTGAGCTGGAACTTGCCCAGGCTCTTGTTGTAGGCGGCCATCTCGCGCTCGCCCTGCAGGACGTGGACCTCGACCGAGGGCTGGTTGTCCTCGGCGGTCGAGAAGATCTCCGACTTGCGGGTCGGGATCGTCGTGTTGCGCTCGATGAGCTTGGTCATCACGCCGCCCTTGGTCTCGATGCCCAGCGTCAGCGGGGTCACGTCCAACAGCAGCACGTCCTTGACGTCGCCGGAGAGCACCCCGGCCTGGATGGCGGCACCGACGGCCACGACCTCATCGGGGTTGACGCCCTGGTGGGGGTCCTTGCCCGTGAGCTCCTTGACCTTCTCCTGCACCGAGGGCATCCGTGTCATGCCGCCGACCAGGACCACGTGGTCGATGGTCGAGTCGCCCGCGTCGGACAGCGCCTGCTTGACCGGGCCGACGACCCGCTTGAGCAGGTCGGTGGTCAGCTCGTTGAGCTTGGCCCGGGTGAGCTTGGTGTTGAGGTGCTTGGGCCCGGAGGCGTCGGCGGTGATGTAGGGCAGGTTGATCTGCGCCTCCTGCACCGTGGAGAGCTCCATCTTGGCCTTCTCGGCCGCCTCGTACAGGCGCTGCAGGGAGTTCTTGTCGGTCGACAGGTCGATGCCCTGGTCGCTCTTGAACTCATCGACGAGCCACTCGACGACCGCCTTGTCCCAGTTGTCACCGCCCAGGTGGTTGTCACCCGCCGTGGACTTGACCTCGAACACGCCGTCGCCGATCTCCATGACCGAGACGTCGAAGGTGCCGCCGCCGAGGTCGAAGACGAGGATCGTCTGGTCCGCGTCCTCCTTGTCGAGCCCGTAGGCCAGTGCCGCCGCAGTCGGCTCGTTGATGATCCGCTTGACCTCGAGCCCGGCGATCTTGCCGGCGTCCTTGGTTGCCTGGCGCTGGTCGTCGTTGAAGTAGGCCGGGACGGTGATCACGGCGCTGTCGACGGTCTCCCCGAGCTTGGCCTCCGCGTCGGCCTTGAGCTTCTGCAGGATCATGGCCGAGATCTCCGGGGGCGGATACTCGCCCTCGCCGGAGACGACGCGCACGTCGCCGTTGGCGCCGGCCTTGACGTCGTAGGGGACCGTGGTCTCCTCTTCCTTGACCTCCGCGTGCTTGCGGCCCATGAAGCGCTTGATCGAGAAGATCGTGTTGGCCGGGTTCAGCTCGGCCTGGCGTTTGGCCACCGTGCCGGCGAGGCGCTCGCCGGACTCGGTGAAGGCCACCACCGAGGGGGTGGTCCGGTTGCCTTCGGCGTTCTCGAGCACGGTGGGCTCGCCGCCTTCGAGAACGGCCACGCAGGAGTTGGTCGTTCCGAGGTCTACACCGATCGTCTTGCCCATGAAATGCCTCCTTTGTCGAAGCGGGTTCCGGTGGGTCCGGGGCCAGCATGGCCCGCACGGCGCCACCGGGGATGCACAAAAAATCTTAGTGGCAGTATGACAGATATTCGCCGACGTGTCGAGTCGGGTCTATCACCCGCGGTTGGCGGGTTATCTCCTCCCACGCCGGTTGGGCGGTGCATCTGGGCCGATCCCGGCGGGGGGGGGGGGTCGGGAGGAGCTAGCGCTGGCCGGCGGTCTGCGCGACGTAGTCGGCGACGCGCTCGGCGCGTTCGTTGCGGAGGATCCCGGCGGGCATCCGGCCGGCGACGCCGTTGTCGATCGCGTTCAGGACGCGGATCCGGTTGGCCTCTGTCTGGCCGCCGCCGAGCAGCTCGTCGAGGCTCGGCCCGACGACGCCGTCGGTGCCCGCGGCCTTCAGGGCGTGGCAGGTCCCACAATTCTCATTGAAGATGGCACGCTGCTCGGCCGCATCGGCCACCGTGACCGTCACGTCCTCGCCGATTACATTGTTGCCCGCTCCCTCAGAGTTGATCGCCCACAGGGGGATGAGGACCCCGAGGACGAGGGCGACGGCGGAGAAGATGACGATCGTGCGCGTGCTCATCAGCAAAGCCCCGGCTCCGGGGCGCGAGAAGTCTACTTCGTTGCCTTCGAGGACGGCGACGCCCAGGACCCGTGCTCTCGCTGCCACGGGCACATCCGTCTCAGGTCGCACCGTTCGCAGTGGGGATCCGGACGGCAGGTCCGGCGACCGTGGCGCAGGAGGTTGATGTGGATCTCGTGCGGATCGAGGTCGCGCAACGTCGAGCGCATGTCGTCGTGGAGCCGGTCCGCCGTCCCCGACTCCGGCAGCAGCCCCAATCGGGCTCCGACCCGTCCTACGTGGACGTCCACGGGCGGCTCGGGGTGCCCGTAGCTGAACAGCAGCACGCAGGCGGCGGTCTTGCGACCGACGCCCGGCAGCGATACGAGGAACTCCAGGGCCCGTTCCCGGTCGGCGGTGCGGAGCCACCCAAGGTCGAGCTCGGACCCGAGTCCGCGGAGGATCGCCTGGATCCGGGGGGCCTTCTGGTTGGCCAGCCCGCCGCCGCGGATCGCATCTACGACCTCGGCCGGCGGGGCGTCGCGCACGGCGGCCCAGTCGGGGAACGTCCGGGTGAGCTGGGCGTAGGCGCGGTCGCGGTTGCGATCGGAGGTGCTCTGGGACAGGACGGTCAGCACAAGCTCGTCGACGGGGCGGCTGTGGGGGACGTTTCGCGGGACGCCGTAGACCTCGCGCAGGCGCTGCTGCACCCGGCGCACCCGGTCCTTCGGCGGCGGACGCCACCCGGCCGCATTCACCGGACCGCCTTACCGGCGGCCCCGGTTCGCCCGGGCGGCCCGTTCACGGCTGGGCGCCAAGGCGGGTGCAGGCCTGGGCGCCCGCTTCGATCGCCGGCCCGAGGGCGGCCGTTCCCGCGTCGGGCGTCCACCCGCCCGCATGGAGCCCGGCGATCAGGGTCCCGAAGAAGGCATCTCCGGCCCCCAGCGTGGAGACGACGTCGACCCGCTGCCCTGGTTCGTCGGCGGTCGCGCCGCCGCGCATCGCCACGATCTCCGAGCCGCGGGTGACCACCGCCAGCCGGGCCCCCGCCGAGCACAGGGCCTCGGCGGCCGCGCCCGGGTCCTGCTCGCCGGTCAGTTCTCGCGCCTCGTGGTGGTTGGTTCGCACGAGGAAGGCGTCGGCCACGATCTCGAGACACATCTCAACGGCGAGGGCGAGGTCGGGCCAGCGGTCGGGCCGGAGGTTGGGGTCCAGGCAGACCGGACGACCGAGTTCCTTCGCGTACTGGACGGCCCGCAGGGTCAGTGCGCGCTCGAGGGTGCCGACGAGCGTGTTGGACCCGATGGCCAGGGCCGAGGACTGCTCCACCGCCTCGTCGAGGTTGTCGGCCACCGACCGCAGCCCGTCCTCGATTCCGGCGCCGTAGACCGAGAACGCCGGTTCGCCGGTGGCGTCGATGGTGACGAACGCCACCGGGGTCTGCATCCCCGGGACGGCCGAGAACCACCGCGTCTCGACGCCGTCGGACAGCAGGCGGTCCAGCAGCCATCGACCCCAGCCATCGTCGCCCACCCCGCCGGCCAACGCGACTGGGGCGCCGGCACGGCGCGCGGCGAGGGCGACGTTGCCCATCGCCCCGCCGAACCGGGCCTCGAAGGTCGAGCTGTCCTCGACGTGGCCCCCGGGCGTCACCGCTACGAGGTCCACCAGCGCCTCGGGGGGGGGAAGGGGGGGGGGGGGGGGGGGGGGGTGTGGGGGGGGGGGAGGGGGGGGGGGGGGGGGGGGGGGGGGGGGGGGGGGGGGGGGGGGGGGGGGGGGGGGGGGGGGGGGGGGGGGGGGGGGGGGGTTTTTTTTTTCC
>JBPCPM010000061.1:0-4675 GCA_050999155.1 Solirubrobacterales bacterium | reverse complement strand
GATGAGGACCGGGTGCTCGGCCAGCTCGGCGAGCATCGCGTCGGCCGCTGCCGCCGCGCGGATCTCGCGTCGGCCGGCGGGGCCGGGCTGGGCCGCCTCGCGGAGGTGGGGGCGCTCGGCCAGGGCGCGGACTACCCGGCGGCAGGCGGCCAGCAGCTCGGGCCCCTCCGCGGCGGCGGCCAGCCACTCGATCGGGTCCTTCGGGCCCGTCCACAGCTCCAGGCCGGCGGCGGCGTCGCGGATCCCTTCGCGGCGCAGCCGGCTCTCCAGCCGGTCGACCGGGCCCGACCGGGCCACCGAGGGGCCGCGCAGCGCGGCGATCAGCTCGGCGGTCGGCGATCCCGGGGCGACGGTCGCCAGGGCAGCGAGCGTCGCGTGCCCGACGGCCGTGTGGGCGAAGGCGATCCCGCCGTCGACGGCGGCGGGAATCCCCTGGGCGGCGAGCGTGTCGGCCCAGCGCTCAGCGGCCGGGCCCGGATCGCGCACCACGATGGCGACGTCCTCGGCAGCGACCGGGTCACGGGGGTCGGCGAGCAGGCGGGCGATCTCGGCGGCGACCTGCTCCATCTCGGCGTGCTCGCCGCCGGCCTCCCACAGCTCGAGCCCCTGACCCTCGGCTTCGTCGAGCGGGTCGACGCGCGACTCGGGCTCTTCTTCGAAGCGGCGCTCGAGGTGGTGCAGGACCGCGCTGGCGGTGTGGGCCGAGGTCGCCGGGAGGGTCTCGGTGATCTCGGCGCCTCGTTCGCGCAGCGCCTGCAGGGTGCGGGCCCGGGCCCCGAAGGCCCGGCGGTCCTCCCAGGTCAGCGCGACCGTGATCTCCGCCTCGGCGCCGAGCGCCTCGACGAGCGACAGCTGCACCGGCGCGAGGTCGTCGAAGCCGTAGAGCAGGACGGGCCGCCGCCAGGCGGTGGGGTTCGATCGGGCGGCGGCGGTCACGGCGCGGGCGCGGCGCACCGGGTCCTCGCGGGCGAGCTCGGTGAGGATCGCCTGGTAGGCGTCGAGCAGCGCCGCGAGCTCGGTGGCGACGTGGCGGTCCGACAGCTCCCCCGCCCGGGCGGTGAGCTGCTCGCCGTCGACCAGCGCGCCTTGCAGCTCACCGGCGAGGCGGTCGAGCTCGGCGACGAACCCCGGCCGGGCCGACGCGGCGGCCAGGCGGTCCAACGGGGCGCGCTGCACGGCGACGGTCAGCGCCCGGTCGCGCTGGACGGCGGTCAGGCGTGGCGCGCCACCCACGCCCAGCACCCGCGCGGCCTCGTCGAACAGGCCGTCGAAGGTTGTGACCTGCCCGCCGAGCACGACGGGCTGGTCGGCGGCCAGCTCGCGCTGAAAGGCGGCGACGTCGTCGGCCGTGGGCACCACGAGCAGCGGATCGGCGTCGGCAAGCGCGGAGAACCGCGTGCGGACCGCGCCGGCCTTGCCGGAATTCAACGGTCCGATGATCAATCTCAAGGGCATGTGCAGGGATTTGTGTGTGGGGGGCGAAGACAGCACGGTTTTGCCGTCGGGACCCGTGTCTATGTTGGCCGCAGCGTCAGTCGTCCCGCCGCGCCGAACCCGAGGGAGCCGCATGTCGATCTGCTTTATCGACCCTGCCGACGCAGTTCGCGCGATCGCCGATTCGGTGGGTCGCGAGGCACGCCGTCAGCTGTTGGGGGCCGCAGTCCGCTCGTGGGTCGATGAGATCCCCGAGACCGAGTTGGAGACCCACTACGTCCGCGCCATCGCTGAGCTCGACGAGGACGACATCTCGATGCTCGCCGCCTGGCACGCCTCGATGGACGTCGGCCATCCCGTGCCCAACCGCGACTTCCTGATCGCGGCCTTCGGCACGCTCGGCCAGCACCGCCGCGAGGCGCTGAAGCTGGCCGCCGGCTTCCGCGGGGAGGACGCCTTCGAGCAGGGCATCACCGAGGAGGCCGCCTTGGAGGCCGTACTCGAGTGGATCTCCCCGGCCCGCCAGATGGAGCTCGCCTGCGAAGCGGCCGAGCTGTACGTCTGGGACCGGATCGGGTCAGACAACTAGCACCGTCCCACCGTTCGCTGAACGAAGCGCGCCGGGGTCAGTCGGTCCAGCCGAGGGCCTGTTCGATGTCCTCGATCGCCTGGTCGTTGTCCTCGAAGTGGACGGTCTGCATGCCCAGGGAGCGGGCGGTGGCGCAGTTGACGTCGGTGTCGTCGATGAACAGGCACTCGTCGCTGGCGACCGTGCCGCCGAAGCCCTCGAGGGTCAGGTAGTAGATCTCGGGGTCGGGTTTGCGCATCCCGGTGTAACCGGAGTTGACGACGAACTCGAAGATGTCGTCGACGGGCAGCATCGGCCGCCAAAGCGGGTCCCACTCGCGGACGTTGTTGGTGAGCATCGCCATCCGGTGGCCGCGGCGCCGAGCCTCGGCCATCAGGTCGATCATCGGCTGGTTCGGCTCCAGCGCGTCGAAGTAGATCTCGCCGAAGCGGTGCATCTCGGGGTGGTGGCCGAGCTCGGGTTCGAGGTGGCGGGTCAGGGTGGCGATGAAGTCCTTCTCGCTCATCGTGCCCTTCTCGAGCTCGAACAGCGGCTGGGCGCCGGACTCGGCCTCGGCGGCGTTCATCGCGTTGCCGAGCTGCTCGAGGCTGATCCCCGTCTGGTCCTGGAAGGCGAGGAAGGCGACCATCAGGGGGTTGGTGAGCACGCCCCCGAAGTCGCAGATCACGGCGGTGGGGTTCATGCGCGTTGCCTCAGCTCGTAGCGGCCGGCAGCCGGCCGGCCCTGGACGGACCACCGGAACACGGCGGTGTGGACGATGTGGCCATCGTGGCGTCGTACCCGCCCGGCCAGCCGTTCACCCGCTGCGCGGACGCCGAGCAGCTCGGGGCCGGGATCGGCGAGGTCCTCGTCGTCGAGGGTGGGGCGGAGCTCGTCGTCGGCCATGTCGGGCAGCTCGCCCTCGCCGGTGTCGGGCTCGTCGCTGTCCTCGGGCTCGTCGTCGGGGTAGGGAGGCTCCAGCTCCAGCGTCGCGCGCAGCGGCGTGCCGTCCCCCGCGTAGTGGGTGGACAGCAGGACCCGGCTCTCGGGGTCGCTGGGGCCGGCGCCGACCAGCGCGGCGGCGAGGCTGCGTTCGGTCTCGTGGCCCTCGGAACCCGGGGTCGCCTCGGCGGTCAGTACCAGCGCGGCGTTGGGCCCGATGGCGGTGAGGGTGCGCGACAGCGGGGCGTCAGGCGCCGCCGACGGGCCTTCAGTGACGAGAGCCAGTCCCTCGATCGGCAGGTCGATGCCGGGCGCCGTCAGCGACCCGCTGGCCCGTCCGACCCAGCTCGGCCGCTCTGGGAGCTCCGGTCCGTCGGCGGACGGCTCCACGCGAAGCCGCAGGGCCGTGCCGTTGGCGTCGTGGCTGACGGTCAGGGCTCCATCGTGGGGTGTGGGGGCGCTGGACGGCGCTGCGTCGATCACAAGATCGCCGCCTACCGTCACTAGCAGGTGGGAGTCACGGCCCTCGTCGTCGGTGAGGCAGACGTGGACGTCGCGGTCGGCGTCGGACACGTCGAGCGTCATCAGCGAGCCCACGGTCAGCGCTCCCCGGTCTGGCTTCCGTCGGGAAGCTCGCGCCCGGACTCACCCTTCGGCCGGACCTCCTCGGCCTCGCCGTCGACGTCGTAGCTGGGGCCGGGCCGCCGGGCGACCGGATCCCCGTCAGCCTGGCCGGCGCCGGGGGACGAGCCGGCCTGCCAGGTGAAGCCGGTCGGGCGCGACTGGGGCCCGTCCTCCGAGCCCTCGCGGTTGCGGGCCTGGTTGAGCCCCCAGATGACCACGCCGGCCCGGCCACTGACCATCTTCGTCAGGGCCAGCGCCACGAATCGGCGCAGGACGGCGCGGGTGGGGGGCAATAGCAGCAGGAAGCCGACGATGTCGGTGATGAAGCCGGGCGTCAGCAGCAGCGCGCCGCCGACGATGATCATCACCCCGTCGCCGACCTCCCGGTGCGGGACCTTGCCGGACGAGACCCGGGTCTGGAACCGCTGCCAAGCTGCGACGCCCTCCCGGGAGAGCAGGTAGGCCCCGGCGAGGCTGTTGAACAGCAGCAGCCCGAGCGTCGGCAGCCAGCCCAGCCAGTCGTGCACGCGCACGACGAGCAGCAGCTCCAAGATGGGCAGCACGATGAACAACAGGAGGAGCAGGGGCATGCCCCAAGCCTACGACCTGCCGCCAGCCGCCCGGCCCCGAGCGCGCCCGGCACCCCGGTACCATGGCGCTATGGCTACCACCGAACCAGAGGTCTGGGAGGCGCTGGAGGAGGTCATCGATCCCGAGCTGGGTCTCGATTTCCCCGCCCTCGGCCTCGTCTACAGCGTCGAGATCCAAGAGGAGAAGGTCGACATCACCTTCACCCTGACCTCCCCGGGCTGCCCCATCGGCCCCCAGGTCACCGAGCAGATAACCGAGTTCGTCGGCGAGCTCGACGGCGTCGAGGAGGTCAACCCCAAGATGACCTTCGACCCCCTGTGTTCCCCGGAGATGATGTCCGAGGACGCGAAGTTCGCGCTGGGGTACTGAGGGCTGAGATAAGCGGGATCTTGGGGTCCTGCGTGGGCGCCCGGAGCTAATCTGCAAACGGATTGCAAACGGGAAACCGCTTGGGTACGCGACCGTAAGCGAGGGTCGGGCCAGCGGGTGGCCCTCGCTGGTCGCGCAGGAGCGAGC
>JBPCPM010000032.1:0-23766 GCA_050999155.1 Solirubrobacterales bacterium | reverse complement strand
GACGTACGCCAAGGTCGGCGGCATGGACATCGACCTGGGCATCCTCGTCGACCCCCTGTCGATCTAAATGGCGCTGATCGTCACCGGCGTCTCGTTTCTCATCCACCTGTCCTCCGTGGCCTACATGGCCGGCGACCCCGGCTACCGGCGGTTCTTCAGCTACCTCAACTTCTTCGTCTTCTCGATGCTGCTGTTGGTGCTGGCCGGCAACTTCGCCCTGCTGATCGTCGGCTGGGCGTTCGTCGGCTTCGCCTCGTACGCGTTGATCAGCTTCTGGTACCGGCGCCGCACGGCGGTCGAGGCCGGGATGAAGGCGTTCGTCATCAACGTCGTCGGCGACGTCGGCCTCGTCCTCGGCAGCTTTCTGATCGTGCGCGAGACCGGCACGCTGGACTTCCTCGCGGTCTTCGAGGAGGCCGAGAAGTCCTTCGCCCCCGACGCCGGCACCCTCGTCGCCGCCCTGTGCCTGATGCTGGTCGGCGCCTTCGCCAAGTCCGCCCAGCTGCCGCTGCACACCTGGCTGCCCGACGCCATGGAGGGCCCCACCCCGGTCTCGGCTTTGATCCACGCCGCCACCATGGTCACGGCCGGCGTCTACTTGATCGCCCGCCTGCACCCGCTGTTCGAGCTCGCCCCCACCGCGGCCGACATCGCCGCCTTCATCGGGCTGGCCACCCTGCTCGTGGCGGCGACGATCGCGCTGGTCGTCAACGACCTCAAGCGGATCATCGCCTACTCGACCATGAGCCAGATCGGCTACATGGTCGTGGCCGTGTCGATCGGCGCCCACGCCGCCGGCATGTTCCACCTGATGACCCACGCCTTCTTCAAGGCGCTGCTGTTCATGTGCGCCGGCTCGGTCATCGCGGCGATGGCCCACGTCCAGGACATCGATCGGATGAGCGGCTTTCGCAAGGCGATGCCGTTCACGTTCGTCACGTTCCTCATCGGCGCCCTGGCCCTGGCCGGGTTCCCGTTTACGTCGGGCTTTTTCTCCAAGGACGAGATCCTCGTGTTCGCCTCCGAACGCCACGGCATCTACACGATCCTCGCCCTGGGCGGCTACGCCGGGGCGCTGCTCACGGCGGCCTACTCGTTCCGGATGGTCTTCCGCGTGTTCTTCGGACCGGAGTGCGAGGAGGCTGCCCTGGTTCGCCAGGGCGAGATCGCCCACCCCGACGAGATCGTCAATCCTGCCACCGGCGAGACCGAGGACCACGACGTCGGCTTCCCCGGCCCCGACCACCACATCGCCGAGCGCAACTGGCCGATGAAGGTCGCCATGGGCGGCCTGGCTGCCGGCGCCCTGTTCGCGGGCTTCCTGCAGTTCCCCGGCGGCGAGCACGTCGTCGAGACCTTCCTCGAGCCGAGCTTCGAGGGCTCGAAGTTCCTGGAGATCAAGGTGCCGACCGAGAAGGCCGTCGAGGGCCTGATCATCGGCGGCATCATCGCCCTGATCGGGATCGCGATCGCCTACGTCCTGTTTCTCAGCCGCTGGCCCTCGACCACCGACAGCATGCGTGAGCGCCTCGCGCCGGTGCACCGGTTCCTCTCCAACCGCTGGTACTTCGACGAAGCGATCGAGTACATGCTCCTGCGGCCGGTGTTCCGTGTGGGCGCCTGGTTCCGGCAGGTCTTCGAGAGCACCGTGGTCGACGGCCTCGTCAACGGCACGACCTCGATGGTCCGCGGGGCCGGAGGCATGGTGCGCGAGACGCAGTCCGGCTTCCTGCGCTCCTACGCGCTGCTGCTGTTGGGCGGGTTCGCCGGCCTCGGTCTCTACTTCCTGGTGGTGAGCGGCTGATGTCCAACGTCATCCTCTGGCTGCCGCTCGCCTTCGCCCTGGTGGCCCTGCTGTTCCCCGGCCGCGGCAGTGGCTGGGTGATCGCGCTCGGCTCGGCCGTCACGCTCGGCTTTGCCATCGGGATCACGATCGGATTCCCCCAGGACCAGACCGCGCTGCAGTTCGTCACCGACATCGACTGGATCGCGGCGCTCGGCATCCACTACCGGATCGGCGTCGACGGGATCAGCATCGTGCTCGTGCTGCTCACCGCCGTGATGTGGCTCGCCGCAGCCGTCTGGTCGGCGCTCGACGAGCGCGAGAGCCCGCGCCTGTACAGCTTCATGCTCGGCCTGGCCGAGACGGCGACGCTCGGGGCCTTCCTGGCCGACGACCTCATCCTCTTCGTCTTGTTCTTCGACCTGATGCTGATCCCGTTCTACTTCTTGATCGGGTCGTGGGGCGTCGGGGACCGGGTCCGGGCCACGACCAAGATGATCATCTACACGCTGATCGGCTCGCTGCTGATGCTCGTCGCCGCCGTGGCCGCCGGGTTGCTCACCGAGCCCGGGCAGATCGGCGCGACGGTCAGCTACGCGATGCCCGACCTGCTCGAAGGCTCGCTCTCCGAGGGCTCGCAGAAGTGGCTTTTCGTGTTCTTCGCCGCCGCGTTTTTGATCAAGATGCCCGCCTTCTTGGTGCACGGCTGGATGCCCGACGCCTACCGCTCCTGCCCGCTGCCCGTGCTGGCCCTCCTGTCGGGTGTGCTGTCCAAGGTGGGTGCCTACGGATTTCTCGCCTTTGCCCTTCCCCTGTTCCCCAAGGCGGCCATCGACTTCCAGGAGACGATGCTGCTGATCGGGCTGATCAGCATCGGCTACGGGTCGGCCCTGGCCTTCACCCAGACCAGCCTGCGCCTGATCGCCGGCTTTTCCTCGATGGCCCAGCTCGGATTCATCTTGATGGGCATCTTCAGCCTCCAGACCGAGGGCTCCGACGGGGCGATCCTGCTCATGGTCACCCACGGCATCGTGGTGCTCGCCGTGTTCGCCGTCGCCGCCATGCTCCACGCACGGCTGGGCTCGGATGACATCGCCGTCATGGGCGGGATGGGCCGGCGCGCGCCGGTGCTGACCGCCCTGTTTCTCGTCACCACGCTCGCCCTGCTTGCCATGCCCGGCTCCCCGAACTTCATCGGCGAGTTCGCCATCCTCTACGGCGTGTTCCTCCACAACCCGGCGTGGGCGATCCTCGCCTCGACCGGGGTCGCCATGGCCGCCTTCTACGGCCTGCGCATGTTCCAGATGACGATGCACGGCGACTGGCGCGCCGAGACCCCCGCCGAGACCACCGACATCCCCTCCCGTGAGCTGAGCTTCCGCGAGGGCATCGTGCTGGCGCCGGTCGTCCTGCTGATCGTCGTCTTCGCCCTGCGGCCCGGCGTGGTCTTCGAGCAGACCGAGGCCACCGTCAAGCAGACCATCGGCGCCGTGACCGCCCCCGAGACCACCGAGACCGCCGACCGGAGGGTCCCGTGAACTTCGAGCATCCCCCCATGGACTACGCGGCGCTCTCGCCGCTGATCGCGCTGATGGTTACCACGGCGCTGGTGATGATCACCGGCACGCTGCCCGGCAAGGCCATCCGCTGGAGTGCGAGCGCCGTCAGCCTGGTCGGCCTCACCGTGACCATGGGCCTTCTCGTGTGGAAGGGCGGCGAGCAGTCCGACCTGGTGCTCGGCACGCTGCGCCTCGACGGCCTGGCCACCGGCATCTCGATGCTCGCCGTGGCCTCGGGCATGGTCGCCGTGCTGTTCTCCTGGCGCGAGCCGGCGGCGATCACCGCCGGGCGCGGTGAGTACCTGACGATGCTCGTCGGCTCGGTGCTGGGCATGGTCATGCTCGCCCAGGCGCAGAACCTCATCACGTTCTTCATCGCCCTGGAGATCCTGTCGATCCCGCTCTACACCCTGTGCGCCGCCTCGGTGCGGCGCCAGCACTCGCTCGAGTCGGGGCTCAAGTACCTGATCATCGGCTCGCTCGGCTCGGCCACCCTGCTGTACGGGCTCGCGCTGATCTACGGCGCCTCGGGCTCGACCGACTTCCGCGAGATCGCCGATGCGCTCGGCGAGCAGGGGCTGCTGGGAGATCCGCTCGCGCTGCTCGGCGTCGGCCTGATCGCCACCGGCATGGCCTTCAAGGTCTCGCTCGCCCCCTTCCACCAGTGGACCCCCGACGTCTACGAGGGAGCGCCGACCCCGGTCACCGCCTTCATGGCCGTCGCGACCAAGGCCGCGGGCTTCGCCGTGTTCATCCGGATGTTCGACGTGGCGCTGGGCCCGCTGCAGCCCGACTGGGGGGACGCGCTCGGCGTGGTCGCCGTGATCTCGATGCTCGTCGGCAACGTCGGCGCACTGACCCAGCACTCGGTCAAGCGCATCCTCGCCTACTCCGGCGTGGCCCAGTCCGGCTACATGCTCGTCGGCGTCATCGTCGCCACCGCCGCCGGCGTCGAGGCGCTGGTCTACTACCTCGCCGTCTACACGGTCATGAACCTCGCGGCCTTCGCCGTCGTGATCGTCCGCGAGCGCGAGACCGACCTCGGCGACGACATCCGCGCGCTGTCGGGCCTCGGGCGGATCCGTCCCGGGATGGCCGCCGTCATGACCATCGCCATGCTCGGGCTCGCGGGGTTGCCCGGCACGGCGGGCTTCACCGGCAAGCTGTTCCTGTTCAACGCATCGGTCGGCGGCGACTACACCTGGCTCGGCGTCGCGATCGCGATCGGCACGATGATCTCCCTCGGCTACTACCTGCGGATCATCGCCGCCATGTGGATGGAGGGCGAGGTCGCCCCGGCCGTGCGCCGCGACGACGGGCGCGAGATCCCCGCCATGGCCGGCGGCGCCCCCGAGGCCGACGAGCCCAGGCGCCAGCTCGAGGTCACGGTTCCCGCCATCGTGGCCGCGGTCCTCACGGTCTTCTTCGGCATCGTCGTCAGCCCGCTCGCGGACTGGGCGGCCAAGGCCGGCGAAGGCCTCAAGCCGTTCCTCTAGCCGCTCGTGGCCCTGATCACCGTGGTGGTCGTGGCGGCGACCGCCGCCGGGCTGGCCAGCGCCTACCGCTGGCCCGGTGGCGCGAGCGCGACCGCCCAGAGGGGGCTCACCGTCGCCCTCTACTCGCTGGTGCCGTTCGTGGCCTTCGTGAACCTCGCCCGTCTGGAGCTGACGGTCGACGTGGGGGTCGGCATCGGCCTGTCCTACGGGGCGCTCGCCGCCGTCGGGGTGGTCGCGTGGTTCGTGGCCGACCACCTGTTGGGCCTGTCGCCCGCGCAGACGGGCGCGCTGATCTGCGTGGTCATCGTGGTCAACAGCGCCTACCTCGGCTACCCGGCGACCGTGGCCATCCTCGGAGGCGACGCCCTGCCCCAGGCCGTGGCCTTCGATGTCCTGGTCGCCGCCCCGATGCTGCTCGTCGGCGCCTTCGCCGTCGGCGCGGCCTTCGGAACCTCGGCCACGGGAACGCGCGCGCGGCTGCTGTCCTTCTTCAGCCGCAACCCCCCGCTGATCGCCGCCGCGGCGGGACTGCTCGCCCCCGAGTCCCTCGCTCCGCAGGCTCTTGTCGACGCCTCATACGTCATCGTCATCGCGTTGCTCCCGCTCGGGTTCTGGGCTGTCGGGGTCACGCTTGGCGAGCAGTCGGGCCCGGGACGGCTGCGCCTGCCGCCGGCCCTAAGCGCGCCGGTCGCCGTCGCGATGGTCCTGCGGCTGGCCGTCGCCCCGGGGCTGCTGGCCCTCGCGGCCGCCCCGCTCATCGACCTGCCCGACCCCTACCTGCTGCTCGCGGCGATGCCGACGGGCATCAACAGCCTGATCGTCGCGCACGCCTACGGCCTGGACCGCCAGCTCGTGGCATCGACGATCTTCTGGAGCACGGCGGTGGCGCTCGTCGGAGCGGTCATCCTGGCGTAGCTCACAGACGAGCGCTCGATTTCATGCTCTATACGGACGGAATCGAGCGCTCGGCGAGCGTCAGCGAGCGCCGGCCGGCTTGCGGTCCATCATGTGCTCGTCCGCCGCGCCCATCAGGGCCTCGGCGGTGGCGGCGTCCTCGGGGTGGACGGCCCAGCCGACGGTCACCCCTACCTGTCCCTGGCTTGAGCGGACCCGTCCCACCCGGTCGGCGATCCGCTCGGCCACCATCTCGGCCTGGGCACCGTCCGCCTCCGGCGCGAGGATCGCGAACTCGTCGCCGCCCTGGCGAAACACGAGGTCCTCGCCGCGAACCGCATCAACGATCGCGTCGGCCACCTCGTCGAGGACCCGGTCGCCCTCCTGGTGGCCGTCGGTGTCGTTGATCTGCTTGAAGCGGTCGAGGTCGCAGACCAGCAGCGCGAAGGTGCGCTGCCTGCGGTCGTCGGTCGCCTCATCGAGCGCGCTCATCAGGCGGCGGTAGTTGCCGACCCCGGTGAGCTCGTCGCGCAACGAGGCGCGGCGGAACACCCGGCCGCGCTCCTCCAACTGCCCACGCAAGGCCACGATGACGGCCGCGAGCAGGGCGACCGTCGGCACCGCGACCGAGGCTTGGCGGGCCACCTGACGGACCATGTCCGGTTCGTAGATCGTCGGCGCGAGCAGGACCGTGGAGGCCAACACTCCGTGGGCGAGCACGCCCCGCCGATCGAGCCACAGCGCCGCGTAGGCGACGGGAAGCATGAAGTACCAGCCGTAGAACAGGCTGCCGGTCCCGTAGACGATCATCCCGATGAGCACGGTGCCAATAGCCGTGGTGACGTGAAGCGTCCAGTGCGGCAGTCGCCCCCAATCGACCACCAGGCACCCGGCACCAACACCCAGCGCAATCGCGATCGCGACGTATGCGGCGCTTGTCGCACTGGCGAGCAAGACCACGCTGGGCAGCAGCGCGAGGCCGCCGGCGACGAACATGAACCCGGGCGACCCGTCCGGCGACCGTGTCGTCCTCGGCAATCGCCCGGTCTGCCGGGTTGCTCGTGCCATGCTCCCCCACCGAGGGGACCCTACCGCGCGCCGTTCGGTCCGACCGCCAGCCGCGGCTCTAGGATGAGCGACCCGTGCGGTACCCCGTCGACACGTTCTCCGACGCCGAGCGCCAGACGCTCGCGCCGCACTTCACCAACCTCGACCGGCCGGTGTTCGGGCTCGTCAACCTCCCCGAGACGGTCAAGGGCGCGCTGTTCGCCCGCTACTCGCGGTACCCCGGCACGCTGCGCCGCCTGTTCATCGAGGAGTTCGCCGACGACGTGGCCGGCGGTCAGGTCTTCACCGAGGGCGAGGGCGACCGGGCTGCCGCCCTGTACGAGCGGATCTTCGTCGGCTACGGCGACGACTCGGTCGCCCAGCTCGGCGGGGCCCACATCGCCTGCGAGTGGGTGTCGAACATCCTCACCAAGGTGCTGCAGCGGGGCCGCCTGGCCTCCTACCTCGAGCAGTCGACCCGCTACATCCGGTACGACGATCCGATGCCCGGCGGTGGGTTCCGCCACTACCGCGACGAGGACCTCGGCCCCCGGTTCACCGACGCGATGGCCCATGTGTTCCGGGCCTACGCCACGTCGATCGAACCCGTCGAGCGGTGGGCCGCCGAGCGGTGGCCGCGGGGCGACGAACCCCAGGGCGCCTGGGAGCGCTCGATCCGGGCCAAGGCCTTGGATCTCCTGCGCGGTCTGCTACCCGCGGCCACCCTCAGCCACGTCGGCATCTTCGCCTCGGGCCAGGCCTACGAGCAGCTGCTGCTGCGCCTGGCCGCCCACCCCCTCCCCGAGGCCCGCGAGCTGGGGACGATGATGGGCGTCGAGCTGGGGGCGATGATCCCCAGCTTCGTCTCGCGGGTGGACCGGCCGGAGCGGGGCGGTCGGTGGATCACCTACCTCGACGAGCGCCGCCAGGCGACGGAGCGCTGGGTTGCGCGGATGGGCCTCGACGAGCGCCCCCCGGCCGACGGCCCCTCGGTGGAGCTGACCCACGTCGAGGGCGATGAGCGCCGCCTGGTCGCCGCCTGCCTCTTCGAGTCTGCGGGCACGGGGGAGCAGCAGATCCGCGACGCCGTCGACGCCCTGGCCGGCGACCAGCTCGCCGATGTTCTCGCCGAGCTCGTAGGCGACCGGGAGAACCGGCGCCACCGGCCCGGGCGCGGCTGGGAAGCCGTGCGCTACCGGTTCGAGATCGTCTCCGACTACGGCGCCTTCCGCGACCTCCAGCGGCACCGGATGCTGACCTGCCAGTGGCAGCGCCTGACCCCCGAGCTCGGCGCCGGTGTCCCCGAAGAGGTGACCGACGCCGGCGCCGGAGACGCCTACCAGGCCGCGCTGGACCGCTCACGTGAGGAGTTCGCGCGGCTCGAGGCCGCCGGCATGATCCACGCCGCGCCGTACGCCCTGTGCCTGGGCTACCGCATCCGGTATGTGCTCGATCTCAACGCCCGCGAGGCCATGCAGCTGATCGAGCTGCGCTCGGGCCGCGAGGGCCATCCCACCTACCGGGCCGTCGCCCAGGCCATGCACGAGCGGATCTCCGAGGTCCATCCGGCCATCGCGCGCGCCATGGAGTTCCTCGACACCAGCAGCGAGCCGCGGCTGGAGCGGATGCTCAGCGAGCTGCGTGGCCTGCGCAGGAGCGAGGCCCTCGGCCAGACCCCCTAGTTCTCCTCAAGCGATCAGAGGCCGGTCTCGCCGGTCCGCGGGGGTCCAGGCCAGTTCTCTCTCGACCGGCGGCAGGCTCCGGCGAATCTAAAGCTCTCTAAAGACTCTAAACGACTCTAAACGGCCCTGCTAAGCAACGCTCTACACCGGCGCTCGCGGATCGGGCAAGACCGTGATGCTCAACGCGATTGAGGACCGAGCGAAGGAGCGTGGCTGGCTCGTCATCAGCGAAACGGCCTCCCCCGGCTTCATCGAGCGGATCACCACGGAGCAGCTACCGAAGCTGCTCCGCGACTTCAATCCTGCGGCGACACGTCAGGCTGACCGGGATCGGTGCCCCACTCAACGTGGGAAGCGTGAGCTGGGAACGCATAGAAGCACACGTCTCGCAGGCCGGGCTGCGCAACCAGATCGAGCTACTAACCGGGCTCCTCGCAGACCACTCAACCGGTCTGCTGATCACCCTCGATGAGATCCACCGGAACCAGATTGGTGAACTGCGAGAGTTGGCCACGACGGTGCAGCACGCCTTCAGGGAGGGCCGTGAGCGTGGTCAGCCGTTCCCACGCCTCCTTCGTCCCTCGAGAACTCAACCACCCAAGGCCTGCTGCCGGCTCAGCCGGGTCCGAACCCGTCGACGACCGGTGACGGCCGGCCGATCGCGTATCCCTGCGCGGCGTCGACGCCCAGCTCGCGCAGCACCCCGAGCGTTGCCTCGGAGTCGACCCACTCGGCGACCGTCTGCTTGCCCAGGCCCCGCGCCACGTCGACCATGGCCTTGACCATCAAGCGGTCGGCGTCGTTGCTCGACACGGTGCGAACGAAGTCCCCGTCGATCTTCACCGCGTCGCTGGTCAGGTACTTGAGGTAAGAGAACGAGCCGAAGCCCGCGCCAAAGTCGTCGATCGCGACCCGGCAGCCGAGGTCACGGAACCCGTCGGCAAACGCCTGGGCATCCTCCATGTTGCGGATTGCCGCGGTCTCGGTGAGCTCGACCGTGAGGCGCCCGGCGTCGACACCGGTCTCCGACAACAGCTCTCCGACCGTGTCGAGGATCCGCCTGTCCGAGACCGAGCGGCCGGACACGTTGAACGACAGACCCTTGAGCGTGTCGGCCGGATTGCTGTCGAGCAGCCTCACCGTCTGCCGGGCCACCCACAGGTCGATCTCGGGGATGAGGCCGCAGCGCTCCGCTGTCGAGAGGAAGGCCTTGGGCGCCAGAAGCCGGCCGTCGGGCTCGCGCATCCGCAGCAACAGCTCGTAGTGGTAGAAGGCGTCGGAGTCGAGCAGCTGGATCGGCTGGCAGAACAGCTCGAACCGGTCCTCGGCCAGGGCGTCGCGCAGACGGCCCACCATCGAGTACCGCTGCAAGCGTTCTCGGTCGGCGCTCCCGCGGTCGAGGACCTCGAGCCCGTCGCAGCCGCCCTCCTTGGCCTGGTCGAGGGCAAGGAACGCGCCGCTGAGCACCTGCTCGGCGTTCATCTCCTGCTCGACGAGGGCCACGCCGACGCACGCCGTGAGGTGTACGCCTTCGGCCGCCGAACGCGGCCGGAGCTCGCGCACGACCTGCAGCAGATGCTCGGCCGCCGCATCGGCGTCCTCGGCGTCTCCCTCGGCGAGCAGCACGCCGAACTCGTCGCCGTCGAGCTTGGCAACCGAGTCCGAGCCACGAACCGCGTTGTCCAGGGCGACGCCGAGCTGGCGCAGCACGTCGTCTCCGGCCCGATGGCCGAGGCTCTCGTTGACGTCCCCGAACCCGTCGATGTCGAGGACGACGACGGCACCGTGGGCGCCGTAGCGCTCGACGTGCTCGATCTGGTCGGCGAGGCGACGTTCGAAGGACGACCGGTCCTCGAGGCCCGTGACCGGATCGCGGGACTCCATGCTCCGGCGCCGCTCGATCGTCGCCACCTCGTCCCGGAGGTCGCGGGCCGTGCCGGCGGCTCCGACCAGCCGGCCTTCGGAGTCGTGGACCCCCACCACGGTCACCCGCAACTCGACCGGAGCGCCGTCGCGGTCGCGGTGCTCGGTGCGGTAGGTGCGGTGTCGCATGCCGTCGCGGATCGCCGCGAGCACATGGCGGTCCCGGCGGGCGTTGCCGGCGATGAACTCGGTGACCGGGCGGCCAACCATCTCGTCGGGGTCGTAGCCGTAGACATCGCGCGCGCCGTCACTGAGGTAGGAGAACCGGCCCCGTTCGTCGATGGCGAAGGCCAGTTCGCCGGGCAGGGTGGAACGGCCCTTGCCGTCCTCGGAGCCCGTGCTGATCTCGGCCCCGGATCCAGCGGCCGGCGGTCCCTCGCCGGGGTTCGAGCCCTCGTACACCGCAGGGAGGATACGTGGTGGACAAATCCCTGCAATCGGGCCTGCACCGTGGGAGCGCTACTGCTCGTCGAGGCCTTCGCGCAGCGCGAGGATCCGCCCCACCGCCTTCTGCGATCGGCGGCGCGCCCCCTGGCTGGCCCGCAGCCGCCGGGCCAGGGCCTCCGCGGCCCGCGCGCCGGCCTCGTAGGTGTTCGCGAGCACGAGGAGATCGCTCCCGGCCGACGCCGCCCGGACGGCCGCTCGGCTCGGTCCGCCGAAGGCAGCCAACGCCGGCGTGTCCAGCGCGTCGGTGACCGTGACGCCGTCGAAGCCGAGGCGTTCGCGCAGCTCGGTTTCGATGATCCGCCGCGACAGCGCGGCAGGCCGATCGTCGAACGCCGGGTACACCGCGGTGCTGAGCATCACCATCTCCGTCCCCTCCCGCAGCGGCCCCCGGAATGCCCCCATGTCGACCGATCGCAGCTCGTCCCGCGAGAGCCCGATTCGCTGGGCCTGGACATCGGTGTTGACGGGCGCCGCCCCGAAGCCGGGAAAGTGCTTGGCTGCGGTGGCGACGCCCCGCGAGCGGACGCCGGCGACGAACGCGCCCGCCTGCCGGGACACGACGCTTCGATTGCCTCCGAAGGCCCGGCCCTCGCGCTGCATCGCCGAACCGGCCCTGGCGACATCGGCCACCGGCGCCAGATCGACGTTGGCCCCCACCGAACGCAACGCGCCGGCGGCCGTGCGACCGGCCGCACGCGCCTGGGACGTGCCGCCCGACCGCCCGACGGTTGCGGCCGACTGCACCGGGCCGCCGGGGACGCGACGCACGGGACCGCCCTCCTGGTCGACGAGCACCAGCAACGGCGCGCGGAGATCGTTCGGCCGCGGGAGGTCCTGGAGGCGGCGGATCCGCGCCCGGACCGACGCCACCGGGTCGACGTTGCGGGCGAACAGGATCACAGCACCGGCACGACCCTGCCGGATCCGGCGTTCGAGCCCCGGTGGCGGATCGGGTCCCGCCCAGGCGAACGCGACCTGCTGGCCGGCGAGCTGGGATGCGCTCAGGCCGGCGGGGCCGGTCGGCGGCTTGGCCGGCGGCTGCCTGTCGGCGCGGTCGGAGGTGGTCGCGGTCCCGGTCTCAGCGCCGGCGCCCTCGGTGCTCGATGTGGCGGGACTCGTGGCGCTCCCTCGACGAGTCTCCGACTCGTCTGAGCCGCAGCCCAGAGCCGCGCCCAGCGCCAGGACCACCGCCGCCCCGGCGGCCACCGGCAACGGCACCCGGCTCACCGCCGCCGCTTGCGTCCGCGCCGTCGCTCGCCCTGGGGAGTCGGTGAGGGATCCTCGTCGGCGGCCGGGGCGGCGCCGTCGTCGTCCCCGGAAGCGAGTGGCGGATCGACGTTCTCCGGGTCGTCGCGGCGCTCGACCACGGGCTCGCCGCGCCCGGGCCACTCGACGGCCATGCCCGCCTCCCACGCCGGCGGGCGCGAGCCCGGCATCCAACCCGCGAGGACCGGGCCCAGCACCAGGAAGTAGATGGGCACGGCGATCTGGGTGATCCCGGGAAGGACCATGACGACGCCGACCGCCATCCCGAAGGTTCCGGTGAAGCGGGTCAGCAGCCCGGTGCGCATGCCGTGCAACGCGCTGTAGACCGAGATCGCCGCCAGGGCCAGCAGGCCGGCCAGGCCCAGCCCGCCTGTGGCGGTGCCCAGCACCCCCTGTTCGGACAGGACGTCGCGGGCCTTCTCGTCCTGCCCGGCCTGGCCACCCTGGGCGACGAAGTCCGCGGCGGCCTCGCCCACAGCCGCGTGGCCGACGAGTACGGCCACGGCCGAGAGCACCGGCCCCGCGATGGCGAGGCCGATCAGCGATCCCCGGGCCCGGTCGCTGCGTGCGGCGGCGGCGGCGAACAAGAACAGCAGCGGACCGATGAGCGCGAGGTAGCCGAGGGCGCGGGCGATGGCGACGAGCAGCAGGCCGGTTCCCTCACGGTCCCGGGCAAGCAGCGCCTCGGCCCGGCCGTCGATGGCCCCGACCAGCTGTTGCTGGGCGACGATGGCGCCGACGAGGAACGCGATGCCGGCCATCGCCGCAACCCCGGCGGGGGTCGCCCACCGGCGCTCGCGGGTCCGCAGCTCCCTCGGGGCCAGGTCGGTCATCGACGCAGCGTGGGGTCCTGCCGCTCGCCGCCGATCGGCGTGCGATCGCTGGTGCCGACGGGCCGCGTCGGGTAGTGCTCGTGATCCTCGGGCTCCAGGACGCGGGACACGCGGTCGCCGACGACGAGGATGCCGTCGAGCAGCGGTGCGGCCAGCCGGATCACGGACTCGACCCGCGACCGGGTGCGCAGCTGGCTCGGAGTCAGATCGGCCACGGGTGGCACGATACCCGCGCCGAGGGCCGGCGGCCGGGGCGCCGGCGCTCAGCCGCGGCGGTCGTGGAAGTAGAAGCTGGGCAGGGCGCTGCCGATGACATCGACCGTCATCTCGCGCGCCGCCTCGAGATCACCGGTCCGCACGGCGATGTCGTCGAGGGTGACGATGCCCACCAGACGATCCCCGTCGACGACCGGGAGCCGTCGCACCCGGTGGCGCACCATCAGGGCGGTCGCCTCGGCGAGGTCGGTCTTCGGCCCGGCGCTGACCAGTGGAGCGGTCGCGTGGTCGCCGGCCTCCGAGGAGCCGGCCGACCCCGCAGCGAGGACGCGGAGGGCGAGATCGCGATCGGTGATCATCGCGGTAGGCCGGCCCCGGGGCCCGGTGATCACGACGGACCCGACGCCGCGTTCGCGCATTGTGCGCGCGATCTCGTCGACCGGCACGTCGCGCGCAGCCGTGACGACGTCGGTGGTCATGATCTCCGAGAGTTCCATGCTGCGTACCGTATACCGCGCCTGCCACCCCGGGAAACGGCTCCCGGAACCGCGCGTGCACCCTCACATGCAGCTGACTACCGACCGCCCGAGCCCCGGCAAGGACCCCGACCAGGCGGTCCGCCGATGCCCTGCGTGCGAAGGCCCGATGTACGGCTGGGTCCTGGCGTCGGCCGCCGACCCCGGCCGCCACGAGCAGTACGTCATCGACACGTGCGCTGACTGCGGACACGGGACCACCCGCGGCGACGCACCGCCGACCCTCCCGGAGCTGTACACGTCGGGGGCCTATGGCGTCCGACGCCACCGGCTGCTCGCGGTCTTCACGCCCGTGCTTGGGGCCTTCGACCGCGCCCGCCTGCGGATCCTGCGCCGCCACGCGCCGGCGCCGGCGTCGGTCTTCGAGGTGGGCGCCGGGCGCGGCCGGTTCCTCGAACGCCTCGTTGACGAGGGCTACGACGCGACGGGGATCGAGCCTGACGGCGCGCGCTGCGCCGAGGCGCGCGATCGAGGGGTCGCCGTCGAACAGGCGGCAATCGAGGAGGCGGACCCGGGTGCCGTCGACGCCATCGTCGCGTGGCACGTCCTCGAGCACGTCGAGGATCCCGCGGCTGCGCTCGAGCAGATGGCGGGCTGGCTGCGCCCGGGGGGCGCGCTGGTCGTGGGCGTTCCCAACCGCGGCGGCTGGCAGGCATCGCTCGGCGGCGCGCACTGGTTCCACCTCGACCTTCCACGCCACCGCCACCACTTCACGCGGCGGTCGCTGCGCGTCCTGTGCGAACGCGCCGGCCTCGAGGTCGCGGGCGAACGCCACACGCTCGCCGAGCACGGGCATTTCGGGATGCTGCAGACGGTGCTCAACGCCGTGACGTTCCACGACAACGTGGGCTACGGCCTGATCAATCGAAGCCTCACCTTCACGACGGCGAGGCGCCGGTCGCTGCTGGTGATCGACACCCTGATAACGGTCATGGTGACGCCGCTCGCCCTCATCGTGACCGTGCCGCTGGAGCTGCTCGGCGGCCTGTTTCGCCGCGGCGGCGCCTTCGCGGTGGTCGCCACGACCCCGCCCGAGCCCCACCGCCCGGCCGCCCACCCCGCGCTCGCTGAACGATTCTCCGCCCCGGGCTCCCGAAAACCGTTCAGCGAGCGCGGAGGGAACGGTGGTGCGGCGCTCGGTGAACGATTGTCCGGGCTCGGCTCCCGAGAACCGTTCAGCGAGCTGCGAGGGCTCGGCGGGCGACCGAGGCGACGAGTTCGGCGAGTTCGGCCGCGTGCGCCCAGTGCGGCAGGCCGGGGTCCGTGACGAGCGGCTTTGCGGTCCCTGCCCGCTCGACCAGCATCCGCGCTGCGCCGGCCAGCAACGGCGAGGCGTCGGCACCATAGACCGGGTACACCGACCGACCGACGGCCCGCAGGCGGTCGAAGCGCAGCGGCCACGCGGGGACCGACCCGAGCTCGGCGAATACCGCGAGGGGGCGGTCGACGGCCGGCTGCTGCAGGTCCGTCGGCGTGCGTCCTGCCGCCGGGCCCAGGCCCGGGAGCTCGCCGTCCAGGTACGTGCGGGCGACGGCCGCGGGCCCACGTGACCGCGCGACGGCGTCGATCGCCGCCCGGTCCGCCGAGAGCTGCTCGGTGGCGACGTGGGAGAAGGCGAACAGCGGCGGCTCGATCGCGATCACGGCAGGCCACCGCCGCGGGTCAGACGCGGCGAGCTCGAGGCAGATGACCGCCCCGAGGCCCGCCCCGCAGAGGACCGCGGGGCCATCGAGCGCTGCTGCCGCCACCGCGCGCGCGTCCTCGGCCTGCTCGACCACCGTGGTGGCGAGATAGGTCTCCGGGGCCGACGACCGCCCCCATCCGCGCCGGTCGTAGACCACGGTGTGACAGGAGCCGTCGAGAGCCGCGACGAGGGGATCCCAGCAGCGGCCGTCGGTCGCCGTGTCGTGTAGGCACACGACGGCCGGGCCCGAGCCCGTGGCCGACCAGTGGACCTCGAAGTCGCGGATTGCGAGGGTGGGCACCGTCAGCTGAAGCGGCGGGTCGCCGTGCGGACCAGCGGCAACAGCACCGCCCGCGGCACGAAGCGTCCTGCCGTCGCCGCCACCCCGATGCCCAGCCCGGGGTTGACGACACGGTCGCCGGCGTCCGCTCCTTCCAGCGCCGCTTCGGCGATCTGGTCCGACTCGGTCCACAGCGGTTCCGGCACCCCCGACTCGGCGTCTCCCACACCCGCCGACTTGCCGAACTCGGTGTGGACCGGCCCCGGGCAGACCGCGGTCACCGTCACGCCCGCCGCCGAGGCCTCCGCGTGCAGGGCTTCGGAGAGGGCGAGCACATGGGCCTTGGTCGCGGCGTAGGCGGCGAATCCGGGCAGGGGCTGGTGGGCGGCACCCGACGCGATCATGATCACCGCCCCCTCCCCCCGCTCGACCATGGGCCCGAGGTAGCGACTGGTCAGATCGACGACGGCCTCGACGTTGACCCGGCCCATCTGCAGCAACCGTTCGCGGTCCGCCTCGGCGAAGGGGCCGAAGTCTCCCAGCCCAGCGTTGTTGGCCAGAATCGAGATCTCGAGGCCCTTCTCGTCGATCAGGGCGACCATGGCATCGCGGTCTCCGGGGTCGGCGAGGTCGGCCGAGATGACCGTGGTCGCGACGCCGTGCTCATCCGACAGCTCCTCGGCGAGCGCCTCGAGCCGTCCTCGTCGCCGGGCGACGAGGACGACGGCGTGTCCCCGGCGCGCCAGGCCGCGGGCCAGCTCGGCGCCGATGCCCGAGGAGGCACCGGTGACCAACGCGGCGGTTCCGGGAGTCGGATCAGGCAGGGGCACCGCGGAAACCTTACCCGGAGCAAAGCCGAAGACCAGCCACACCGTGGGCCTAGCGCTGGCGCACCGTCCATCCTCGCTCGGCGGGGGAAAGTGACGGTGAAGCCCGGCGCGACCAGTCCGCGCGGCCACCCCGTGCTTCAATGGATCCATGGACCCTGACGATCCCGTCGACGCGCTGCGGAGGTGGGTGGATCACGGAGCCGAGTACCGAATCCTCAAGCTGACCGGTAAACGTGCAGTCGTCGAGCTGCGCACCTGCTACGGCGAGCCGATCGACCGCTTGGAGTCCGACGATCCCCGGCTGTTGGCCCATCTGCGCGAGCATGGGGACCACCGCTGAGCGCGCAGGACGGCTGGCGACGGCCCACTCCGTCTTCGTCATGACGCTGATGCTCCGATGCACCCGGACTTCACGCCTCAGCCGCGGCTGGGATGAGCGATCGAGAAACGACGCAGCAGGATCTCCTCGGCCTCGCGGCGTTCCCGCTCGTCCGTAACGGTCCCGGCCGGTCATCGCGGCCGCTGAGCGCTCCCATCCTCAGGAGCGCTGGCCCTCCGTGATAACCCCCGACCACAGGCCGTCCGCTCCCGTCTAGTCTCCGATCATGTCCGACCACCCCGACAGCCATGGTGCCCGAGCCCGGCTCGAGGTCGGCGGGCGCGAACTCGAGATCTTCCGCCTCGACGCGATGGCGCCGGAGGTCGACATCCGACGCCTGCCGTTCTCGCTGAAGGTCCTGCTCGAGAACGTCCTACGCCACGAGGACGGCCGGCGCGTGGTGGCCGACCACGCCCGGGCCCTCGCCGGCTGGGACCCGAGCGCTGAGGCCGGGGGCGAGCTGCCGTTCCATCCCGGGCGGGTGCTGATGCAGGACTTCACCGGGGTCCCGGCCGTGGTGGACCTCGCCGCCATGCGCGACGCCGCCGCGCAGCTGGGCGTGGACCCGGCCCGGATCAATCCGCAGATCCAGGCCGACCTCGTGATCGACCACTCCGTCCAGGTCGACGCCTTCGCGACCGCCCGGGCCCTGGAGCGCAACGCCGAACTCGAGTACGAGCGCAACGCCGAGCGCTATGCCTTCTTGAAGTGGGGGCAGGAGGCCTTCGACCGGTTCCGGGTCGTGCCGCCGGCCACCGGGATCTGCCACCAGGTCAACCTCGAGCACCTGGCGCGGGTGGTCTGGACCGAGGAGGGGCCCGACGGCCCCCGCGCCTACCCCGACACGCTCGTGGGCACCGACTCGCACACGACGATGGTCAACGGCCTGGGGGTGCTCGGCTGGGGTGTGGGGGGGATCGAGGCCGAGGCCGCGCTGCTCGGCGAGCCCCTCAGCATGCTGCTGCCACCCGTGGTCGGGGTGCGCCTGGACGGGCGTCTGCGCGAGGGCACCACGGCGACCGACCTCGTGCTCCACGTCACCGAACGCCTGCGCGAGCAGGGCGTGGTCGGCAGCTTCGTGGAGTTCACGGGGCCGAGCCTGCCCACCCTGCCCGTGGCCGACCGCGCCACGCTGGGCAACATGTCACCCGAGTTCGGGTCCACCTGCGCCATCTTCCCCGTGGATGGACAGACGCTGCGCTACCTCGAGCTCACCGGGCGGCCGACCGCGCTGCTCGAGCTCGTCGACGCCTACGCGCGCGAGCAGGGCCTGTACCACGATCCCGACGCGCCGGAGGCGACCTACAGCGCGGTGATCGACGTCGACCTCCGCTCGGTGGTGCCGTCGGTGGCCGGCCCCCGGCGACCGCAGGACCGCATCGCGCTCGCCGACGCCGCGGCGTCCTTCCGGGGGTTCCTGACCTCCGAGCAGGGGTCCCGCGGGGTGCGCGACGCCGTAGACGAAGCGGGCGACGAGTCGTTTCCCGCCAGCGACCCGGCCGCCCCGGTGCGGCCGGGTGGGGGTGCGGCCGCCGTCGAACGGTCGCCGGCCTCCGCGGGGTCGGGGGCCCGGGAGTCGGTCGCGGCCTCCGCGGGCCGGGCCGTCGTCGTGCGGGTGGACAGAACCGATACGCAGATCGCCGACGGATCGGTGGTCATCGCGGCCATCACGTCGTGCACCAACACATCCAACCCGTCGGTGATGGTCGCGGCCGGGCTGCTGGCCCGCAACGCGGTGCAGCGGGGCCTGCGAAGCCAGCCGTGGGTCAAGACCTCGCTGGCGCCCGGCTCGACCGTCGTTACCGACTACCTGCACCGCTCGGGGCTCGACGCCTCGCTCGACGCACTGGGCTTCAACCTCGTCGGCTACGGCTGCACCACCTGCATCGGCAACTCCGGCCCGCTCGCCCCCGAGATCTCCGAGGCGGTGGCCGAGAACGATCTCGTGGTCTGTTCGGTGCTGTCGGGCAACCGCAACTTCGAAGGACGGATCAACCCCGACGCGCGGGCCAACTACCTGGCTTCACCGCCGCTGGTGGTCGCCTACGCGCTCGCCGGGCGGATGGACCTGGACCTGACCGGCGAGCCGCTGGGATTCGATCCCGAGGGGCATGGGGTCATGCTCGCCGATCTGTGGCCTTCGCTCGAGGAGGTCGACGCGGTGGTGGGTGAGACGGTCCGCCGCCAGCAGTTCGTCGACAGCTACGGCGCCGTGTTCGACGGTGACGAGCGGTGGCGGGCGATCGCCACGCCCGAGGCCGAGCGGTACTCATGGCCCGACTCGACCTACGTGCGCCGGCCACCATTCTTCGAGGGGCTGGCCGGAGATCCGCCGCCCGTGGCCCCGATCACCGGCGCACGGGTCTTGGCGCTGCTGGGCGACTCAATCACCACCGACCACATCTCACCGGCCGGGCGGATCCCGCGGGACTCCCCGGCGGGGCGCTGGCTGATCGACAACGGGGTCCAGCCCCGGGAGTTCAACAGCTACGGGGCTCGACGTGGCAACCACGAGGTGATGGTGCGCGGGACGTTCGCCAACATCCGCCTGCGCAACCAGCTCGTCGACCGGGAAGGGGGGTGGACGCGCCACCAGCCCTCCGGGGACGAGATGACCGTGTTCGACGCCGCCGAGCGCTACCGGGCGGACGGGGTGCCGCTGGTCGTGCTCGCCGGCGCCGACTACGGCACCGGCTCCTCGCGCGACTGGGCAGCCAAGGGGACCCTGCTGCTCGGCGTCCGAGCGGTGATCGCCGCCTCCTTCGAGCGGATCCACCGCTCCCACCTCGTCGGCATGGGCGTGCTACCCCTGCAGCTCCCCGAGGGCGAGACCTGGGAGACACTCAAGATCGATGGACACGAGACCGTCGATACGCCTGAGGTCGACCCGGATGGGCGCATCGCCCGCGTGACCTTCCGTGATCGGTCCGGACGGGAGGTCCCGCTGGCGTGCCGGATCCGCCTCGATACCCCGGCCGAGTGGCGCTCCTACCGGTACGGCGGCATCCTGCCGGCCCTCCTGGGCGAGCTGACCGGAAGCTGAACCGCGGAGGCGCACCGCTCCTTGAGGCCTACTCGGAGCTAGATCCACGGCCGATCCCAGGCCAGGGCGAGACCGATTCCTGCGCTGATTGCCATCACCGCCATTAAGAACGGATGCGGCCATCGGTGGGGTACGGCCGTTCGCGCTTCCGCCCGGGCCGGCGCGAACGCCGCTTGCGCCATGACGGCCAGTGAACCCCACAGCGCAACGGCCCCCACCACCACGAGTAGGCGTGCGTCGGCAAACACTCCCGCCGGCACGGCGACAACCCCGAGCGCCCAGAGAGCAGCCTGCAGGCTCTCGCACTCTCCGTAGGGGTCGAGCCGGCGCTGTCCTCGGGCGAGCAGGAGCGGAGCGAGGAATCCGACCAGCAACAGATACGCCACCAGCCAGCTTCCTCGGTCGAAGAACATCGAGAGGCGGATCGTGAGGGCGATTACCCCGGCGCCCAAGCCCCCGAGGGCGACAATTCGCAGCGGGTGGGCGGGCGCCCTCAGGGTCGCACTCATGGCTGGTAGTAGGCGGCGTTGACTTCGATGAAGCGGTGCCACTCGGGGGGAACCTGGTCCTCGGAGAAGATCGCGTCCACCGGGCAGGCCTCGACGCAGGCGTCGCAATCGATGCACTCGTCGGGATCGATGTAGAGCATCTCGGCGGCCTCGTAGCCCTGCTCGTCGGGGCTGGGGTGGATGCAGTCGACGGGGCAGACCTCTACGCAGGAGTTGTCCTTGGTGCCGATGCACGGCTCTGCGATCACGTAGGTCACATGAGGCTCCTTCCCTCTATTTACACATCTACGATGGGTGAAAGGTATCAGAGTGCCCGGTTGATTTACACAGGGTCAATGTGAGATTATGGTCGCGATGGACCTCCCAACCGAGGGCGCCAACCTGCTCGCCCAGCCGACCCGGGCCCGGCTGTTCCAAGCGCTGGAGGAGCTTCGCCGGGCCGCGAGCACCGAGGAGCTCGCCGCGCGCCTGGACCTGCACCCCAACGGCGTCCGACGCCAACTCGTGCTGATGAACGACGCCGGCCTGCTCACGCGCAGCCGGCGCAGCCGAGGACGCGGCCGGCCGCGCGACGAGTGGTCGATCGCTCCCGGGGCCAGCCCCGCCGGAGAGCGCCCCGAGGCCTACGCCGAGCTCTCCGGCTGGCTGGCGCGCGCGGTTTCCAGCTCCCCGGACCAGCTCCGACGGGTGGAAGAGGCGGGCCGCGAGATCGGCAGGGAGATCGCCCCCTCCGAAGGCGGCGATCCGGAACGGGCCATCCGAGACGTGTTCAGCGCGCTGGGGTTCCAGCCGGCGGTCGAGGTCGACGGCGAGGGGAGCCTGCGCTGCACGCTGTGCAACTGCCCGTACCGGGCCTCGGTCCGCGACAACCCGGAGGTCGTCTGCACGCTGCACAAGGGCATCACCCTCGGACTTCTCGACGAGATCGACCCTTCGAGCGAGCTGACCCGGTTCGAGCCCCACGACCCCGATCGCGCCGGATGCCTGGTCGAGGTGGCCGGCGTCGGGCGCGACGAGAGCGCATCGGCGCCCTCCGGCGGGCGAGAGTGAGCGCTGCGGATCCGCGGTCCGGGTCGCGGGCGGCCGGGAGCCGCTGCCGCCACCGCTCGCGTCCGGGCGCCGGGGTGCGGCCGACCGACCTCGTGGGGTCGTTCTTCGTCGCCGGCATCGCCATGCTGCTCGCGGCGGCCGTTGCCGGCGTGTACGCCGCGACCGAGCCGTGGGCCTGGGGCCGGTGGCTGGCGTTGCACCTGGCCTTCGTCGGCGGCGTCTCGCAGCTCGTGCTCGGTGCGAGCCAGTTCTTCGCCGGCGCGTTCTTGGCCACCGAGCGACCGGGCCGGCGCTTGATCCGCGCCCAGCTGGGCGCCTGGAACCTGGGGACGATCCTGCTCGCCGTCGGCGTGCCTGCGGACTCGAGCCCCCTGCTGTGGCTCGCGGCGGCGCTTCTGCTCAGCGCCCTGGGGCTCTACCACGCCGGCCTGTCCGCGATGCAGCGGCGCTCCTTGCAGACGGTCCCGTGGGCGACCCGGTGGTACCGGGCGGCCGCCGGCCTGCTGGCCGCGGGGATCGTGGCCGGCGTGCTGGTGGCGGAGGGAGCGGCCTGGAGCTGGGGCAACCTGCTCGCCGCCCACATGTCGCTCAACGTCGCCGGCTGGTTCGGCACCGCGATCGTCGGCACCCTTCACACGTTCTACCCGTCGCTGACACGGACCGCGCTGGCGCTCCCCCGGCTGCAGGCGCCGACCTTCGCCGCCTGGGTCGGCGGCACCCTTGCCCTCGCCACCGGCTACGGCTGGGGCGTCGATCCGCTGGCGATCGGCGGCTGGATCGCGCTGGCCGGCGCGACGGCCCTGCTCTGCGTCAACATGGCCGCCTCGCTGCGAGCCGCGCCCCGACCGCTATCGCTGCCGGCGCGGATGCTGACGGCCGGCCAGCTGCTGCTCGTGGCCGGGCTCGCGGTGGTCGTCGTCGGCGCAATCGGATCCGGCCCCGGCGAGGCCCTCGCCGGGACCCAGCGGGCCGCCGTGGGCACCCTGCTCGTCGCCGGATGGATCGGGCTGACCGTGCTCGGCTCCCTGCTGCACCTGCTTGCGGTCGTCGTCCGGGTCCATGACGCTTCGCGCCCATTGCCGTCCCCGCGACCGGGCATCGACTCGGCCGTGGTCGTGATCGCATCGCTGGCCGCGCTCGGCCTCGGCGCGGCCCAGCTCGGTGGACTCGACATGCTTCACGGCGTGACGCTGGTCGTCCTGATGGGCATCTACCTGCTGCTGGGCGTGCGGGTGCTCTCGCTCGCGCGGCAGGTGCTGTCGGTGGCCCGGCCCAGGGTCTGAGCGATGACGCGTCCCGCCCCCGATCTCCTGTCCGTCCGGTGAAGCGCGACGAGGCGCTCCAGTCGCTCTCGCGCGACCACCATCAAGCCCTGGTCATCGCCCGGCTGCTGCGGCGCGAGGCCGACCGATCCGCCACCCTGGAGGGCTTCCTGCGCTTCTGGCGGCAGCACGGAGCCATACATTTCCGGATCGAGGAAGAGGTGCTGCTGCCCGCCTGGGCTGAGGCCGGCCCGGTCGATGAGGCGCTGGTCACCTCGATGCTCCTCGACCACCTGTGGATTCGGACCCGTGCCCGGCGGTTGGCCGGCGGGGAGCCGGACCCGCCGCAGCTCGAGGAGCTCGGCGAGCGGCTTGCCGCGCACGTGCGGTTGGAGGAGCGCGAGGTCTTCCCGGCGATCGAGCGCGCTCTCGACACGCCGGCGCTGGCGACGGCGGTCGCCGAGGCCGAGGCTGCCGCGGTCGCCTAGGGGTTCTCGCCGCCGACCGCCCCAGCGCCGAGCGCTCGACGCTTCTACCGTCCGTCGGCGGAGCGTACGGCGGCGAGGAACGCGTCGATCAGCGCCGAGGAAGCATCCCGGCGCCAAGCCGCCACCATCATCGTGGGCTGGGAGGGGCGGATGGCGGCAAACGCGATGCCTTCGCGGCTCAGTCCTTGCACGGACCCCGGCAACACGGCGATTCCCAGCCCCGCAGCCACCAGCCCGAGCACCGCCTGGATGCTGGTGGCTTCCTGCGCGATCGGGCCGCCGGCGGCCTGCGTGCGTCGTAGCTCCAGGATCTGGTCGTACAGGCCGGGCACCACCTCCCGCGCCAGCATCACCAGAGGCTCGCCGGCGAGATCCTCGGCGGTGATGGTCCGCTTACCGAGGGAGGAGAGCTCGGGAACCACCGCCACGAGCTCTTCGGTCAGCAGCGTCTCGGTTGCGAGTCCCTGCGCGTCGATGGGCGGCCGGACGATGCCGAGGTCAAGCCGGCCGGCTTGCAGCTCCGGGGGGGGAGGGGGTAGGAGAGAAGGCGGGAGAGGGG
>JBPCPM010000158.1:0-20259 GCA_050999155.1 Solirubrobacterales bacterium | reverse complement strand
CGAGCCCGGCCTGGATCGCGGCGCGGTTCCCTGGGCGCGCGGCCTCCAGCGCCCAGTGCACGGTGACGCTCGAGGTGAGCAGGATCGCGGTGTTGATGCCCGCGACCTCCTTGGGCAGCTCGAACGGCTCGGGCGGCCAAGAGGCGGGGTCGACGACGACGCGCACGAAGAAATAGGACGCGAAGAACGCGCCGAAGACCATGATCTCCGAGATGATGAACAGCAGGATTCCGAGAAACTGCCGGTCGATGTTCGAGCTCTGGTTGGCCTCAGGAGGCCCGTGGTGGTGGCCGTGGTCTGCCGCGACGGATGCGCTTTCCATCAGCTCTGTCCTCCCACGGCCGCGGCCGCCGTGTCGGGTTCGTCGTCAGACGGCGCGACCATGGTCGCTTCCTCGCTGCCGGACTCGATGTGGGCCACGGGCTTGTCGGTCAGCTGCTTGACCCGCTCGACCAGGCCGTCCTCAAGCCACTGCGACCAGCTGCCCTCCTTGGTCGAGATGAGGATCTCGTCGACCGAGTAGTAGGTGATCGCGTTCTCGATCGCGTCGTAGGGCTCCGACAGGGCCGGCTGGCCGGTCGCGGCGACATCGACGCGGTAGAGGATGGCCAGCGTCCGGGCGAGCCGTTCGCACAGCGCGACACGGTCCTCCTCGGCCTGCCCTTCGCCCTGCGGGCAGACGATCGTGAAGCGGTGGGTGGACTTGCTGACCTTCTCGAGCAGCTCCTCGACGAGGGTGACGCTGTTGACCGTCTGGCTGGCGACAACGAGCGTGTGGGTGACATCCCAGCTCAGGGCGTCGTCCTCGATGCGCACGGAGACGTGCTCGATGGGCTGGTCGAAGCGGCGCTCGGCCGTGGTGATGAGGTCCCGGCGCAGCAGGCCGTAGCGGGAATCGGCGAGACAGGAGATGATGATCTCGTCGGGGCCGAAGTTGCGCACGGCGTCGTCGAGCGCCAGCATCGGGTCGGCGTCGAGCACGCGTCCGTCGGCCTCGATGTCGAACTCCTCGAACACGCGCAAGGTGACGTCGACGCGGCTCTGGGCGGCACGCTCCACCTCGGCCCGGTCGGCGACGTGGTGGCCGACGGTCGGCTCGTTGCGCGGCGCGACGACGAAGAACCGCGTGTTCTCGTCCTGCTCGATCCGGCTGCGGACCGACGACAGAAGCTTGCGGCCGGCCGCGACCTCGTTGAGAAAGACGAGGACGCGGGGCACGTCCTCCTGGGCGGCGGCGCTCATTGCCCCGATGCGCCCGGCACAGCGGCGTGGCCCGACCTTCTCGGTGTGGGAGCCGCTCTCCCGATCGTCGGCGGTCATGACGGCGTGCTGGGCGCCGGGGACGCCGTACTCGTAGGGGCCGCCGACCACGCGCGGGATGGAGTCGAAGTTGAACGTCGGGGGCGGCGAGCTGACCTGCCACTCGATCGTCTTGGCCCGCCACGGGTTGGCCGGAGCCTTGGGTCCGAAGGCCCAGCTGACCACCATGTTGTAGAGGAAGATGAGCTGGCCGAGGCCCATGATGAACGCGGCGATGGAGATGAACAGGTTCCAGCCCGCGAACTCGGCGGCGTAGTCGGCCACGCGGCGGGGCATGCCGGCCATGCCGATCCAGTGCATGGGGCCAAAGGTGCCCAGCATTCCGGCCAGGGTCAGCCAGAAGTGCACCCGGCCGAGGCGCTCGTCGTACATCCGGCCCGTCATCTTCGGGAACCAGTGGTAGACGCCGGCGAAGACGGTGAACACCGAGCCGCCGAACATCACGAAGTGGAAGTGCGCGACGACGAAGTAGGTGTCGGAGACGTGGATGTCCAGCGGGACCATGCCGAGCATGACGCCGGAGATCCCGCCGAGCACGAACGTGAAGATGAAGCCGAGCGAGAACAGCATGCCCGTGCTTTTCATATGGACCACGCCCTTGTACATCGTGGCCAGCCAGCTGAAGATCTTGATGCCCGTCGGCACGGCGATCAACAGGGTGGTGATCATCATCGGCACGCGCAGCCAGTCCCACATGCCCGAGACGAACATGTGATGGGCCCAGACGCTGAACCCGAGGACGACGATGCCCAGCAGGGCGAGCGCCATCAGCCGATAGCCGAAGATCGGCTTGCGCGAGTGGGTCGAGATGACCTCGCTGATGATCCCGAACCCGGGCAACATGAGGATGTAGACGGCCGGGTGGGAGTAGAACCAGAAGATGTGCTGGTAGCTGACGACGTCGCCACCGGCCGCAGCCTGGAAGAAGTTGGTGTTCAGGACCCGGTCGAACAGGACCATGAACTGGGCGCCGGCGACGAACGGCGTGGCGGCGACGACCAGCAACGAGGTGGCGAAGTTGGCCCACACCAGCAAGGGCATCCGCCAGAAGTTCATCCCCGGCGCCCGCATCGTGATGATCGTCACGAGGAAGTTGAGGGCGGTCGCCACCGATGACGCACCGGCGAACTGGACGCCGAGGTTGAAGAACGACTGCCCGAGCGGCGCTCCCGTCGACAGAGGCGCGTACCCGGTCCAGCCGGCGTCGAAGGCGCCGCCGGGGACGACGTAGCTGGTCAAGAACAGCAGCCCGGCAATGGGCAGCATCCAGAAGCTCAGGGCGTTCAGGCGCGGGAAGGCCATGTCCGGCGCGCCGATCATCAGGGGCAGCACGTAGTTCGCGAGGCCGGCGAACACCGGCACGATGAAGACGAAGATCATCATCGCGGCGTGCACCGAAAACAGGCCGTTGAAGGTGCCGGGATCGACGACCTGGGTGCCGGGCTGGGCGAGCTCGGCCCGCATGAACATGGCCATCAAGCCGGCACAGAAAAAGAAGAAGAACGTGGTGACCAGGTACTGGATCCCGATGACCTTGTGGTCGGTGTTGAACTTGAAGTAGTCGCGCCAGCTCTCGGCCCCGTGACCGGAGTGGTCCTCCTCGATGGTGACCGCGCCGCTGGCCCAGCGGAACCAGTAGTCGAAGGCACCGAGCCCGCCGAGGAAGCCGAAGCCGGTCGTGATGGCAGGGACGACCACGTGCGGGTAGCCGGTCTGCTCGGTCATGAAGATCTCCAGCCCCGAGATCGCGCGCAGGGCGACGACGAGACCGAAGCCGAATGCGGCGCCGAGGACGGCGCCGAGCAGGGCCCGGCCCATTCCTGGTTGGTTGAGGGTGGTCGACACGGTGGCTACCTCCTGGCCGCGGGGCGGGAGACGAACAGGATCAGTTTACGGCGAGCTGGACGCTCGGGGGCGCTCACTTTGAGGCCCCGGAGGCCAGGAAGTCGACGAGATCATCGATCTCCTTGGAGCTGAGTTCGTCGCTGTAGATGGCCGGCATGATGCCGTTGCTGAAACCGTTGGCGATCTCGGCACCCGGCTTGATGATCGACGTACGGATGAAGTCCTTGTCGCGGTTGCGCAGGCTCTCGGTGAGGTTCGGCCCGACGTTGGCCACCGACCCGGCCGGATCGAAGGTGTGACAGCTGCCGCAGCCCTGCTCGGCGTAGACCTGGGCGCCGGGCCCGTCGCCGCCGCCGGTGGGGTCGGTTCCCGAGGCCGTGCCGTCGTTGGAGGGATCGCCGCCGCTGACCGAGCCGCCGACCTTGTCGCCGGACGTCGCCTTCTCGGCCAGCCACTTGTCGAAGTCGGCCTGGCTGACGGTCCGGACCGGGGCGCGCATCGTGGCGTGGCCCAGGCCGCAGAGCTCGGTGCAGACCAGCGGGTAGGACCCGACCTTGTTGGGCGTGACGATCGCGGTCGTCTCCATCCCGGGGACGGCGTCCTGCTTGATCCGCCACTGGGGCACCCAGAAGGAGTGGATGACGTCCTTGGAGCCCAGCTTGAACTCGATCTGCTTGTCGACCGGGACCACGAGCTCGGTGGATTCGACGTCAGCGTCGGGGTACTCGAAGCTCCAGACAAACTGCTCGCCGGTCACGTTGATGACCATGCGGTCGGGCTCCTTGGCCTCGATGTCGCTGAGCACGACCCACGAGTAGATGGCGCAGCCGAGGACGATGACCGTGGGAATCGCCGTCCAGGCGATCTCCAGGCGGGTGTTGCCGTGGATGGGCTCGCCGTCGGATTCGTCGCCGGGCTTGGCCCGGAAGGTCCAGGCGAGCCACACGCCCATCACCAGCACGACGGCGAACACGAAGGACGAGAGGCCGATCATGACCTGGAGCAGCAGGTCGATCGGGGCGGCCTCCTCGGAGGCGGCCTCGCCGTTGAAGTTGAAGAACGGGATGAAGGCCACGCACTGGACGACCGTCAGGGCGGCGATCACCAGTCCGAGGCGCATGAGGGTGCTGCGTGACATGCGGGCGGGGATTCTATTGATTGGCGCGACGGTGCTGGGTCACGCCTGCCGGGCCGGGTTTGGGCTCACTGGCTCGAGCTCGTCGAGCCGGCCTTGGGATGCGTCGATGACGCCCCGGGCGACGGCCTCCCAGCTCCATCGGCCCCGGACCACCTCAGCCAGCTGCTCGCCGATCTCGGCGCGGCGCTCGCCGGACAGCTCAAGCCATCCGGCAATCGAATCGGCCAGGGCGGGGACCGCGGAGGCGCCGACCTCGAAGCGCAGCAGCTCGCCGAGCTCGGGCTCCAGCGGCTCGGACAGCGCGGTGGTCACCTCGCGCAGCCCGCTGTGGTCGGCGCTCACCGGCAGCGCGCCGCAGGCGGCCGCCTCGGCCGCGACCATGCCGAACGCCTCGGGGAACGTGCTGGTGAACGGGACCACGTCGGCCGCCGGCAGGGCGGCCGCGACCTCCGAGTGCTCCAGGCGCCCGGCGAGGCGCACCGTCCCGGCGGCCTCCCGGGCCCACTGGGCGTAGTCGGGAGGCGCCGTGTGCAGAAAGGCGAGCAGGTGGTCCAGCGAGCCCTCTCCGCCTTCGAGCGCTCGCCCCGCGCGGGCGACGTCAGCAGCCGCCTCGAGATCCCCGGCGTCCAGGGCCGCGAGCAGCCGCGTCACTCCCTCCCGCCAGCTGCCGAAGCCCGCCATCAGCAACCGGGCGCCCGGGTGGCGGTGGTGGACCACGGGCCAGGCGGCCACCAGCAGGTCCACGCCCTTGGCGACGAGGAGCTTGCCGACGAACAGGACGCGCAGGTCCTGCACCTCCGACAGCCAGCGCAGACCGTCGGCCGCCTCCTGGGGGTCGCGGGCGAACGCGCCGGTTCCCTCCTCGGTGCTGCCGTCGAGCTCGGCGGCCAGCTGTTCGAGCCTCCGTGGGGCGCCCGGCCGGGCCTCGGCGGTGAACGCGTCGATGTCGACCCCGGGAGGTCCGAGGCGGGTGCGGCCGGGAAGGTCGTCGTCGCCGATCGCCGCCCACAGGCTCTCGGCCGTGTGGCGCGATCCCACCAGGACACCGCAGGCGCCGGCCAGGCCCTCGCGGGCGAAGGGCAGAAACCGCGGGTGGGGCTTGACGGTGTACTCCAGCGCGCTGCCGTGCACCTTCACGGCATACCGGTCGATCGCGCCGGCCGAGCGGGCCCGAGCCAGGATCGCCGGGCCCATGATCAGGTGGCCGGCGAGCGCGGCGTCGACGCCTCCGTCGCGGCCGGCGACCCCGGACACCGCTCGGACGTTGGCCTGCACGTAGGCCTCGACCTGCTGGTCGTCGAGGTCGGCGAAAGGCCGGGCGTCGAACCCCTCGTACTCATCGGCGACGTAGACGGGAAGGGTCCGCCCGATGTCGGGGCGGTAGGCGGTCACGCGGCCCGCGGGGGGCTCGCGGAGCTGTTCGATCACCAGCTCGCCGGAGTCCCACCCACCGACGGCGTGCACCCAGTCGAGCTCCCGGGCGCGCCGGTCCTGGCAGACGAGTGCCACGTCGTGTCCCAGCGCGGCCAGGGCCCGGGCCACGTTGGCGGTGTAGACGTTGCTGCCGGTTCCGCGCAGCAGGTAGCCGTGGAAGAGCAGGACGCGCACCACGGGCGAGGCTACCCACCGGTCCGGGCGTTCGCCCCGGCGCGTTGGCCGAGCCCGTGGGCGCCGCGCGGCCCGCCTGTTCGCCCCGCCAGCAGGTAGGATTCCGCCCCGTGAAGGGTCATCAGCGATACCGCCTCCGCGCCCCGGCTTCGGGACGTGAGGCGACGGCCGAGGTCGAGCCCGACGGCGTCTACACCGACCGTGTGACGGGCGAGGAGATGCGGGTGGTCAGCCGCCTGCTCCCCCTCTCGCCCTCGGACTCGCAGCTGCCGCGCACCCCGGAGAACCTCAAGGAGTGCCCGCGCTGCAACCAGCTGATCGGCATCGACGTCAGCGGCTGCGTGAGCAACTGCCCCTTCACCGCCCTGCGCCAGCCGGCCGACGCCTGAGCGGCGGCCGCCGTGCGGCGCCGTCAAATCTGCGCCCTGCTCGTAGCCGGAGCCCTGCTCGGGGCCTGCGGCGACGACGACAGCCCGTCCCAGATCACCCTCCCCGAGGACACGGCGACCGAGGAGCCCTCGGACACCACCACGATCCCGGAGCCCGGTGGGTCGGGCGACACCCCCTCCCCCGCGCCCCAACCGGCCCCGGGCGGCGCCGTCCCCGCCCCGCGCCCGTCCGAGCCCACCCCCGACTCCGGCGGCCAACAGGCCCCCGACGGCCCCGACAACGACACCCCCCCACCCCCCGGCTCCCCCGCGGACGACTTCGAGCGCTTCTGCGACGAAAACCCCGACGCCTGCGGCTAACGCCCCCGCCCAACCGCGGGACGACCACCGCCGACGAGGATTCCGGCCCTCAAGGCCTCGCTCCCCATTCAGCAGTTAAAGCGGCTCCACCAACGCAGCAGTTAGCGCAGCTTCAGCAACCCAAGAGGGCTGAAGGTTGTCGGGGTGTCCCGGGTGCGTGGCTGGGGGCGCCGGATCAAGCGGGGCAAGGACGCAAGGAGCCGGAATAGCGGAGCTATTGCGGCGACCGAGGACGCCGCACCGCGCAGCATCCGCCGTCCCCAGACAGGTGCCTGGGGCGACCCGGCAGCCTTCAGTCCTCTTCCGGGACCCAGTAGATCGTGTAGAGCAACCGCGCCGTCCGGTACGTGCAGCCGTAGGTGCGCACGGTGCCGCGCTGGGTGTGGGTCGCACGGCGGTCGACGTCGCTGCAGCGACTCGACGGCCGGCTGGCCCGCCAGCGGGTGCTGCTGGACTGGCCGGTGGCGAAGGCCGGGACCCAGGTCGTTGTCGACAGCGCGACCTGGTAGCCGCGGCGGACGGTCAGCGGACGGTCCAAGACGAAGATGGGCTCCTCACCGAGGTGGTCGTCGAGGCGCTTGGTCGGGCTGCGCCCTGTCATCCGGTACCGGTTCTTCGTACCGGCCCGCAGCACCTGGATGTTGGCGCGTGGGGTGCCGCCGTAGAAGTCGTTGAAGAACTTGACCTGCGAGCTTCGTGGGTTGGCGAGCTTGACGCTCCACGCGACGACCTTGCCCGCGCCGGGCGCCCGGTACTCGTTGGTCTTGCCGCCGCCGGCGATCTGGAAGCCCGAAACCCGTCCTACGGCCTCGCAGTCCTTGGGGCAGGCCGGGTCGACACGCGACGTGCCGCGGCCCATCGTCCGGATGCGCGCGGCCGACGCCACGGCCTGCAGCCCCGAGTCCTCGGCGGCCGGCGCGGCCTGGGCGACCGGGCCGCCGGAGCGCAGGAGCCCGAAGGCGACCAGGCCGGCCAGCAGGGCCGCTGCGATCAGCAGCAGCGGAAGGTGTCCCCGGGCAGGGGAAGGCGAGCGCGTCATCACGGGCATTTCAACACGTCTGACGGTCGGTGGTTGCGCCGCCCGGTGGCCGGCGCCCGTGGCTCAATAGGATCCGGCCCATGGCGGCAATCGAAGTCGAGGCCCTGGAGCGCACGTTCAAGGGCGGCATCCACGCTGTCGCTGGCATCGACCTGGAGGTCGCCGAGGGCGAGATCTACGCCTTCCTGGGCCCCAACGGCGCCGGCAAGACCACGCTGGTGCGGATGCTGACCACCCTGCTGCGCCCGACCGCGGGCCACGCCCGCGTCGCCGGTCACGACGTCGTCGACGAGAGCGCTGCGGTCCGCCGCCAGATCGGCGTCGCCCTGCAGGAGGCGGCGCTGGACCCGTTGATGTCGGGCAACGAGCTGGTCCGTCTCTCGGCGACCCTGCACGGGATTCCGCGCGACCGTGGCCGAGAGCTCGCCGACAGCCTCCTGGAGCGGGTCGGGCTGACCTACGCCGCCGAGCGCCGGGTCGGCACCTACTCGGGCGGCATGGCCCGCCGGCTCGATCTGGCCATGGCCCTCGTCCACAGCCCGCGGGTGTTGTTCCTCGACGAGCCGACCACCGGCCTCGACCCCACCAGCCGCCGCGCGATCTGGCAGGAGGTCCGCCGCCTCAACGACGAGGGCACCACCGTCTTTCTCACCACCCAGTACCTGGAGGAGGCCGACCAGCTCGCCGACCGTGTCGGGATCATCGCCGACGGGAAGATGGCGGCCGAGGGCACCCCGGACGAGCTCAAGGACGAGGTCGGCCAGCCCCACTTGGAGGTGGTGGTCGCCGAAACGGACCAGCAGGAGACCGAGCGGGTGCTGGCCGAGCACGGCACGGTGCTGCCGCGCCACGGGCGAGCGGTGTGCATCGAGGTCGAGGGCGCCGTCGGCATCGCCCCCATCGTGCGGGCCCTGGACTCGGCCGGGCTCACCGTGGAGACGCTCGAGCTGCGCCAGCCCTCGCTGGACGACGTGTTCGTCGAGAAGACGGGCCAGCGGCTGGAAGGGGCAGCCGACGGATCGCCGGGCGGCGCCGAGGCCGACCAGGACTCCGCCGACGACCGTCCCACGGCCGCCGTCAGCTGACGTGGCGACGCTGCGCGCCATCGGCGCCCTGGGAGTCCGCTCGGTCAAGCAGACGCTGCGCGGCCCGCGGTTCCTGGCCCCCCTGCTGCTGTTCCCGTCGCTGTTCTTGGCCATCAACGTCGGGGGCGCCGGCTCGGCCACCCGGCTGCCCGGCTTCCCCGCCGTCGATGGGTTCCTCGACTTCGAGCTGGCCGCCGCCATCCTGCAGGCGACGCTGCTGGGTGGGCTCACCGGCGGGATCGCGCTGGCCATGGACATCGAGAACGGATTCAGCGACCGGCTCACGCTCGCGCCGATCAACCGGTTCGCAATGGTGCTCGGGCGGCTGGCGGGCACCGTCAGCCTCGGGATCATCTCCGGCGTCTGGTTCGTCGGGGTCGGCCTGATCTTCGGTGCCTCGATCAAGGCGGGGGTGGCGGGCGCCGTGCTGCTCGTCGCCCTCAGCGCGCTGACGACCGCGTCGTTCGGCGCTCTCGCCGCCGCGCTGGCCCTGCGTCTGGGCCGGGTCGCCACCGTGCAGGGGATGTTCCCGCTGGTGTTCGTGATCCTGTTTTTGAGCTCGGCCTTCTTCCCCGAGCAGCTGCTGGTCGAGCCGGCCCGCTCGATCGCCGCAATCAATCCCCTGAGCTTCATCGCCGAGGGAATGCGCGATCTCGTGATCCGCGATCTGTCGGTCGGAGACCTGGCCCAGGCCGCGGTCGCCATCGCCGGGATCATGGCGGTGGGCATCGGCCTGAGCGCCTGGGCCCTGCGCTACCGGCTGCGGGTGGGCTGATGGAGGCCCGCGCCGCCACGGCCGAACCCGAGGCCCGGCTCCCGTTCGAAGCCGAGCTGCAGGTCGTGCGGGCCCTGGTCCGGCGCGCCCTGAACGAGATCATCCGGGTCCCCGGCGCCGCGATCCCCGGCGTCCTCGCTCCCTCGATCTTTATGCTCGGCCTCAGCGCCGTGTTCGGCAAGCTGAGCGACCTGCCGGGCTTTCCGGTCGACAGCTACATCAGCTTCCTCATCCCCGTCTCGATGATGCAGGGAGCCGCCTTCGCCGGGGCCGCCACCGGGGTCAACCTGGCGCGCGACATCGAACAGGGCTGGTTCGACCGCCTGCTACTGGCCCCCAACAGCCGCATCTCGCTGCTGGCCGGCATCGTGCTCTCGGCCAGCATCCGCTGCCTGCTGCCCGCGACGCTGCTGCTGATCGTCGGGTTCGCCTTCGGGGTCACCTGGCCCGGCGTCGACGGCCTGCTCGTGGCGCTGCCGGTGATCATGGGCATGGGCGCGGTGGCGGCGAGCTGGGGCACCGTGCTGGCCCTGCGCTTCAAGAGCCAGTCAGCCGCGCCGCTGATGCAGTCGGCGATGTTCGTCGCCGTGCTGTTCACCACCTCCTACGCCCCGCAGGAGCTGCTGACGGGATGGCTATCCACGGTGGCCCAGATCAATCCCGTGACCCACGCGCTGGAAGCCGTGCGTCAGGGCTTTATCGGCGACGTGAGCTGGAGCGAGACGTGGCCGGGGCTGGTCACGGTCGCGGGGCTGACCGCAGGCCTGGCCCTGTTGGCGCTGCGGGGCCTGACGCGCATCACGCGCTGAGCGGCTACCAGGCGCTGAGCTTCCACACGCCGGGTTCCAAGCCGTCGGCCTGGCCGACCTCGGCGAACAGGGCGACGGCGTGCTTGAGATGGTCCATGGCCCGGTCCTCCTGTCCCGCGGCGTGCAGGGCGTCCGCCAGGTTGTTGTGCAGGGCCGCCTCGTGGTGGCGGTCGCGCAGGCGCTGGGCCAGGGCAAGCGCGCGTTCGGCCAGCTCGACGGCCGCCTCAGGGTCCCCCGACTCCGAGCGCACCCGGGCGAGGTTGTTCAGGGCGGCCACCTCGGCGCCCGGGCTGTGTGCTCGCGCGGCGATCGCCGCGGCCTGCTCGAGATGGTCGATCGCCTGCCCGGAGTCCCCCGCCCCGCGGGCCAGCATGCCGACGGTGTTGTGGGCCCGGGCGATCAGCTCGTCGTCTCCGGCGACCTCGGCCCGGGCGAGGGCGCTGTCGGCGAAGCGGCGGGCCTCGCCCGGCCGCCCGCGCTCGGCTTCGTTGCGCGCCGCCACGAGCTCGATCTCGGTCAGCGGTTCGGCCGTCTGCGGGTCGGCCTCGGCCAGCGCAGCCTCGAGGTGGGCGGCCGCGAGCTCGGGATCGCCGCGCCGCAGATGCAGCTCGGCGAGCTTGCGCTCGATCCCGGCGAGCGCGGTGCCCTCGGCCCCCGCCGCCGCCGTCTCGTAGGCGTCGATGGCATCGCCGTAGGCGCCCTGGAGCACCTGAATGTCGCCGATGGCCTCGTCGAGCGGGAGATCCCCGGCGGAACCCAGCGCCTGGGCTCGGCGCAGGTGCTCCAGCGCGTCGGCGTGGGCCAGCAGCTCGACGGCCCGCCGGCCCGCCCGTTCGTGCCAGTGCGCTGCCAGCTCTGCTCGGCCTGCCTCCTCGGCGTGGCGGGCGACGGTCGCGGCCAACCCTTCCTCGCGGTCGGCGTCCCGCGCGATCGCGTCGGCGGCCCGGCCGTGCAGGATCCGCTGGCGAACCAGGCTCAGACGCTCCAGCACCAGGGCGCGGAGCATCTCGTGGGTGAACGCGAGGGCTGCGTCACCCGGCCCCTGCTCGGCGAGGATCGCTCGGGCCAGCAGCTCTTCGATGCCCTCCAACGCGGCCGCCTCGTCCCGCCCGCTGACCTGGCGGGCCCGATCGAAGTCGAAACGGCGCCCGAGCACGGCGCCCGCCCCGGCCATCTCGATCGCCATCTCGCCAAGGTGCTCGACCCGCGCCCCCAGCAGCGCTCGGGCGGCCGGCAGGGCCCCCAGCTCCCCGCCGCCGCGCTCGCCGAGGGCCTGCAGGTACTCCCGGCACAGAAAGGGCAGCCCCTCGGTCTCCTCCCACAGCGCCTGCGCGGCCGCGTCGTCGACGGCCATCCCCTGATCGCGGGCCCAGCGCGCGAGCTCTCCCACGGTGTCGGCGTCCAGCCGCCCCAGGCGGACAAGTCCCCCCCGCCCGCTGCGCTCGGATCCGGACGCCAGCCGGCAGAGCTCGTGGTCGGACCCACCGTCCCCGCTGCGCCAGGTCGCCAGCAGCAGGAGCGGATGGGCGGACAGCCGCCGGGCGATGAACGCCGCGAGCGCGACCGTGCCGGGGTCCGCGTGATGGACGTCCTCCACGAGCAGGATCCCGGGCGCCGGCCCCTCGCACAGGCACACGACGAGGGCGTGGAGCGCCTCGAAGAAGCGCAGCTGCGCCCCGGGATCCTGCGAGGAGCCCGGAGCCGCATCGGAGTCGCCATCGGCGACCTCGGCGATCAGCCGCGCGGCCTCCGCACGCGTCGATGCCGCCAGGCCGGCCAGACGTTCCGACGCCCCGGGCCGGTCCAGCGCCGCCCGGATGGCCGCGACCACGGGACCGTACGCAAGCCCCGCCTCGCCCTCCTGGCAGCGGACGGCGACCACGACCGAGCCCGCCTGGATCGCCTCGTCGACCGCTTCGTCGACAAGCCGGCTCTTGCCCACGCCGGCCTCGCCTTCGACGCCAACGAACCGACCCGCAGTCGCGCAGGCGTCGAGCTCCGAGCGCAGGCGCCCGAGTTCCTGGTCGCGCCCCACCATCGGCGGCTGAGCCGGCCGCGGCGACCGGATCGGCACGCTGCCCGCCTCGCGCCGGAGCGCCGGCCCGCCGGGAGCAGGCCCGGCCCCGCGGTCGTGTGCAGGTTCACCGTCGTGTTCCACGGCGGCGGTCTCCGGAGGCGCAACAGACCCCTCCTTGATCTGCGCGTACAGCTCCCGGGTTTCGGGGAGCGGCGTGACCCCGAGGTCGCGGCCGAGCACCCGCACACATTCCCGGTACTGGTTCACGGCAGCCGAGCGGTCACCGGCCAGGGCGTGCATTCGCATCAGCTGCCGGTGTGCCGGTTCCTGCAACGGGTCGTGGGCCAGCCGCCGCCGAGTGGCTGCGACGGCCGCGGCCAGGTCGCCGCCGACAGCCTCCGCGTCGGCCAGCCGCCCCAGGGCGGCGAGCACCTCGGTCTCCAGCACGTCCGCCTCGCGTTCCTGCCAGTCGTCGAACTCGACGCTGTCTCGCAGGGAAAAGCCGGCGAGAAACCGGTCGCGGTGCAGGGCGACCGCCCGGTTGAGCGGCTCAGCACACCGGGCGCACACCTCGGCGGGCCCATGGCGATGGTGGCCGGTTTCCGCCACGAGGTCGCGGAACTGCGCGACGTCGACGGCAACGCCGGCGCTGTCGAGCCAGATCGCCTCCCGGTCGGCCTCCACCCAGCGGCCGCCGAGCCCGCCGCGCAACGCCGACAGCGTGCGCCGCAGAGCGCCGCGAGCCCGCTCGTTGTCGTGGTTGGGCCACAGCAGGGACGCGAGGGCATCGCGGCGGTGCCGGCCGCCCGTGACCGCAAGGTAGGCGAGCAGGGCGGTCGCCTTGCGGGTGTCGACCTCCATCGCGGCGTCGTCCACGACCACATGCGGCGCGCCCAGAAGCCGCACCGTCAACACCCCTGCCTGCGTCACGGATCCTTCACCGCTCATGACCTCGTAACGATATCCGCCCCAGGGGCGTGAACCGAGGCGGCCCCGTGGTCACGGTCGCCGTAACGGTCCGTGGACGGGCAGATGGTCCGATGGCGTCGACCACCGCGGGAGCCGCCAGGGAGTCGAGCGGCCCCGCCTGTCCAAAGGAGATCATCCCATGTCGTTTCTCACGAACCCCACGGCCTTTCGGAGGGTCGGCTGTGCGCTTGCGCTCATCGTCGCGAACGTCCTCGGGGTCCTCGCGGTCCTCGTCACGTACTCGGACATCGACAGCGACGACACGAAGGCGTACTTCGCCGACGTCGCCGCGCACCCGGATGCGCACGCGATCTCGGGCCTGATGAGCATCGTGGCGTTCCCGCTGCTGCTCGTGGGCGTGCTGGGCATCGTCCACCTGATCCGCGGACGAGGGGTCACACTTGCCCACATCGGCGGCGTGCTCGCCATCGTCGGGCTCGGAGCGTTCCCGCTACTCGCCGGGACCGAGATCATCGACTCGATCGGCGTCCAAGCCATCGGGCAGGAGCAGATGCTCAAGCTCTCCGAGGATGGCCTGGAGGAGAGTGGCTACGCGATCGCGGTCCTGTTGATCACCCTGGTGCCCGCGCTCCTCGGTGCGCTGCTGATCGGGATCGCCGTCTTGCGATCGCGCCTGGCGGCGGCGTGGGCCGGCATCGCGATCATCGCCGGCACCCTGTTGCTCGCCACCCCGGGCGGATGGGTGTTCATCATCGGCAACGTGCTGCACCTGATCGGCTTCAGCGCCGTCGCGGTGCGGATGCTGCAGATGAGCGACTCCGAGTGGGAGCACCCGCCGCTGGACTGGCGCGGCGAGGCCGAAACGGCGCCTGCGGCGGCTCGCCGGGCCGAACCGGCGGCCGGCTAGGCGATACGGACCGGCTGATCTAGGCTGCCACCAATCGTGGCGGGACAGGGCGGACAGGGACACGCCCGCCGGGGAGATACCCCGGCGGGCGTCGCCGTGTCACTGTGGGCACTGGCGGTAACGCTCTCGGCGGTGGCCGTGGTGTTCGTCGCGCTCAACGGCGCGACGAGCGTCGACAAGTCCAGCGGCTCTCCCGTGGTCGACGGCCTGCTGACCGTGCTGGGGCTGACGTTCCCGACCGTCGGCCTTGTCATCGCGCTGCGGCGCCCGGGCCACGCGGTCGGGTGGCTGTTCCTCGCCGCCGGAGTCGGCGGCGCGGTCGAGGACGCATCATTGGGATGGGCGATCTTCGGCCTGGAGACGGACCCGGGCGCGCTCCCGGGCGGCGCAGTGGCGGGCCTGGTCGCCGACGTGGTCTGGGTGCCGATTCTCACCGCGACCATCACGTTGCTGTTCCTCGTCTTTCCCGACGGCCGGCTGCCGACCGACCGCTGGCGGTGGCTGACGTACCTCGTGCTCGTCGATCTCGGCGTCTACGTGGTCGGCACCACGGTCAACCCCGGCCCGCTCTACTACTTTCCCGCCGTCGACAACCCGCTCGGCATCGGCGCGATCGGACCGGTCGCCCAGGCCCTGGTCGACGTCGTCGGCTACGGGGTGCCCTTCCTGGTCATCGCGTCGGGCGTCGCACTCGTCCAGCGGTTCCGTGCCTCGCGCGGCCTGCGCCGCCAGCAGATGAAGTGGCTCGCCTACGCCGCGGGCCTGCTGGCGGCGAGCTTCCCGGTCCTGGTCACCATCGCCGAGCTCGACGTCACGGCCGGGGATGTCCTGGTCAGCGAGGTGCTGTTCGCCGGGCTGATCGGCCTGATCCCGATCGCGGTGGGCGCCGCGATCCTGCGCCACCGCCTCTACGACATCGACGTCGTGGTCAACCGCACGCTGGTCTACGCGGCCCTTACGGCCACGCTCGTCGGGTCGTACCTGATCGGCGTCTTGGCCTTTGGCGCCGTCCTGCGGCCACTGACCGGGGAATCGGATCTGGCGATCGCGGCGTCCACCCTGCTGGTCGCCGCCCTGTTTCGCCCCGCCCGCTCGCGCATCCAGCACGCCGTCGACCGCCGCTTCTACCGCCGCAAATACGACGCCGAACGTACCATCGACGAGTTCGCCGGACGCCTGCGCGACCAGATCGACCTCGACACGCTGGCGGCCGAGCTGCGCTCCACCGCCGGCCGGACCGTACAGCCGTCACGAGCGGGAATTTGGCTGCGGGACGGGGGTCGCGGATGATGAGCCGGACCGTGCGCGCTGGGGGTGTTTCGCCGCCGGGGTGGGGTCGGCTCGCCTGGCTGCCGCTTGGAGCTGCGCTGGTGCTCGTGCCCTCCTACCTCGCGCTGGCGCTTGTCTCGGACAGCCGCGGTCCCGCGCGCCCGCTGCCCCCTACCGTGCAGCTCGAGATCACCGCCTTCGACCTGTTGAGTCCGGCGGTGCTGATCGGCTACGCCGTCGCCGGGGGCCTCGTGGCCTCTCGACTGCCGCGCAATCCGGTCGGCTGGCTTCTCGGCCTCGTGGCGTTGAGCCTCGGCTTCGCCTTCGTCGCCGAGCGCGCCTACCGCTACACGGTGTGGGTGGACCCCGGCCTGGGCGCGTGGGAGGAGCCGATCTTCTGGGTCGCGAACTGGATCTGGATCCCAGGACTACTCGGAGGCTCCACGTTGCTCCTGCTGCTCTTCCCCACCGGCTCGCTTCCTTCTCCCGGGTGGCGCTGGGTGGGGCGCGCCGCCGCCGCCGCTGCTGGCGTGCTGTGGGCGGGCTACGCCCTGGCGCCCGGGCCGCTCGCCGACTACCCCGCGGTTGTCAATCCCGTGGGGATTCCGGGATATCCGGGGCGGCTGCTCGAATCGCTGCAGGTGCTGGGATTCGCCATCTTCATGGCTACGGCGATCTTGGCGGCCGGGTCCCTGGTCATCAGGTTCCGCCGCTCGCACGGCATCGAGCGCCACCAGACCAAGTGGGTCGTGTTCGCCCTGGTCTTTGCTCTCGCGACCCTCGTCTTTCAGAACCTGCCGCAAACCCTGCTCACGGAAGTGGTGATCACCGCGGGCCTGCTGGCCGTGCCCGCCGCCGTGGCGATCGCGATCCTGCGCCACCGCCTCTACGACATCGACGTGGTGATCAACCGCACGCTGGTGTACGCGGCGCTCACCGCCACCCTGGTCGGCGCCTACGCGCTCGGCGTGCTCGTGCTCGGCGCGGCGGTCCGCCCGCTCACCGGCGACTCCGACCTGGCCATCGCCGCCTCCACCCTGCTGGTCGCCGCCCTCTTCCGGCCCGCCCGCTCGCGCATCCAACACTCCGTGGACCGGCGCTTCTACCGGCGCAAGTACGACGCCGAGAGGACCCTCGAAGTGTTCGCGGGTACGCTGCGCAACGAGGTCGAGCTGGAGGCGCTGGCCCGCCAGCTGCGAGCAGCCATCGCCGAGACCGTGGCGCCCGCCGCCGTCGGGATCTGGCTGAGCTCTCCCGACGGGCAGGCGGCGGACGGACTGCGCAGGGGAGCACACGCGTGACCTCCGTGGAGCGCAGGATCACGATCGGCCGGCCGCTGGAGCGGGTCTGGGAGTTCATCCACGATCCCGGCAACGGCCCCGCGTGGCAGGCGAGCGTCGTGGCGACCAGCTCCGACGGGCCGCTCGCCCTCGGGACGCGCGGGACCGAGATCCGCTCCTTCCTCGGCCGTCGCTTCGAGACCAGCGCCGAGATCGTGGCCTTCGAGCACCACCGCCGCTCGGCCGTGCGGGTCGTCTCCGGCCCGGTCCCGGGCGCCAGCACCTACCGGTTCGAGCCGGTCGACGGCGGGACGCGGCTGACGGTCGTCCTCGAGCTCGAGGGGCGCGCCCTGCGCTTCGCGGGCCCGCTGGCCGTGCGGGCGATCCGGCGCGAGCTCGACGGCAACCTCGCCATGCTCAAGGCGCTGCTGGAGGGTGGATCGTGAGCGCCGCAAGCGGCAACCTCATGAGCACCGCCACGGCCCGGCGCCTCGCGGCCGGGCTCGGCGCCGTCTTCCTGGCCCTCTCGGTCACGGGCCTCGTGCTCATCCACCTCGGGGCTGGAGAGGTCCCCTACTCGGCCGCGGGCGAGGCCCCGTTCCTCCTCACGAACCTCGCCTTCATCGCGGTGGGGGCGCTGATCGTGTCGAAGTTTCCCCGTCACCCGGTGGGCTGGCTGCTGATGGTTCCCCCGGCGCTTGGCGAGGGACTGTGGAACGCCTCGGTCGGCTACGCCGCCTTCGCGCTGGCCGAGGACCTGCCGGGCGCCCGTATCGCTGCGTGGCTGAGCGGGTGGGTCTCGACGTTCGGGGCGGGAACCTTCGGACTCGCGATCCTGCTCTTTCCCACCGGCCGCCTCCTCTCGCCGCGCTGGCGGCCGCTGGGCTGGCTGCTGGTGGGCGCGCCGATCCTCAACGCCGTCCTGATCGCGCTGCAGCCCGGCCCCCTGGGCGACGTGCCGGCCGTCAGCAACCCCGTTGGCGTGGGCGCGCTGGGCGGCGTCACGGCGTGGCCCCTGGTCATGGCGCTCGACGCGGCAGCCGTCGTCTCGCTCTTCGTGCGCTACCGGCGGGCCGGCGGCCGGGAGCGCCAGCAGATCAAATGGGTCCTGGCCAGCGCAGCCCTGCTGATCGCCCTGTTCATCGTCGGAGGCCTGGCTTTCTCGGGGCCGGCACCGAGCGGAACCGCACAGGTCGTGTCAGGTCTTGTCATCGCGCTCCTGCTCACCGCGATGCCTGCCTCGATCGGCATCGCGATCCTGCGCCACCGCCTGTACGACATCGACGTGGTCATCAACCGCGCGCTGGTCTACGGGGCGCTGACCGCCACCCTGATCGGCGGCTACCTGCTCGGCGTGCTCGGATTCGGCGCCGCCCTGCGCCCGCTCACCGGCGACTCCGACCTCGCCATCGCCGCCTCCACCCTGCTGGTCGCCGCCCTGTTCCGGCCCGCCCGCACCCGCATCAAGCACGCCGTGGACCGGCGCTTCTACCGGCGCAAGTACGACGCCGAGCGCACCCTGCACGACTTCGCCGGCCGTCTGCGTGAGCACCAGGCCCTCGAATCGCTCACCACCGACCTGCGCGGCGTCGTGGCCCGGACCGTCGAGCCGGCCGGCGTGTCGGTCTGGCTCAAGGGGCAGGGGCAGTGAGGCCGGCCTCGCCGTTCGCGTCGCTGGATGCGTCGTCGACGCGACGGCTCGCCTGGGCAACCTGGGGGCTGGTGGTGCTGAGCCTCCCGGTGTCGCTGGTCCTGGGAGTCGTCAACGTCGGGGCCGACTTGCCGGCCGATCGCGAGGACTTCCTGTTCCTGACCGCACTGATGGTCGGGATGACCGCCGTGTACGGGACGGTGGGCGCCGTGGTCGCCACGCGGGCGCCGCGCAACGCGATCGGGTGGCTGTTCCTCCTTGTCGCGGTGTGCCTAGGCTTCCTGGGCCTCGCCTACGGCTACGGGGACTACGCCCTCTACGGCGAGGGGCGGGGGACCGGGCTGCCGCTGGTGGGTATCGCCGCCTGGACGACGGAGTGGATGTTCATCCTGCCCGTGTTCGTTCTGCCCTGCTTTGTGATGCTGCTGTTCCCCGACGGCTCGCTGCCGTCGCCGCGGTGGCGACCCGTCGGGTGGCTGCTGGGCGCGACCACCGCGGGGGCCCTGCTGGGCTCGCTCGGCGCCGGACCCCTTGGCTCCTTCCCCGACGTGCAGAACCCGCTGGCGCCGCGTGGGACCGTCGGCACCGTCCTCGACGCTGTCAACAGCGTCGGAGAGGCGGTGCTCGCCCCCCTGGCGTTCGCGGGCGCGATCGCGGCGCTCGTCGCGCGTTTCCGGCGCTCCCGGGGCCGCGAGCGGGCCCAGCTGAAGTGGCTGACCTACGCGGGGACGGTGATGATGGCGGCCTTCGTCGCGCTGTTCGTGGCCGAAGGGGCGGTCCCGGTCTGGGCCTCCGACGTCCTTTTTTTCACCGGGTTCGGGAGCTTCGGGCTGATCCCCGTGGCCGCGGGCATCGCGATCCTGCGCTACCGCCTGTACGACATCGACGTGGTGATCAACCGCACCCTGGTCTACGCCACGCTGACCGCCGCCCTGGTGGCCACCTACGTCACAGGCGTCCTGGTGCTCCAGCTCGCGCTCTCACCGCTCACCGAGGACAACGGCCTCGCCATCGCCGGCTCCACCCTGGCCGTGGCCGCGCTGGCCCGACCCGCACGCCGCAACATCCAGGCCGCCGTGGACCGCCGCTTCTACCGCCGGCGCTACGACGCCGCCCGCACCCTCGACGCCTTCGGCATCCGTCTCCGCGGCCACGTCGAGCTGGAGACGCTGGGAGTCGCGCTGCGAGACGTCGCGGCCGAGACGATGCAGCCGGAGCACGTGTCGGTGTGGCTGCGCAAGCCGGAGGTCCCGACATGAGACGAGTCCGCCTGGCCCCGCTCGCCGCCTTGGCCTGGGCCTCGCTGGGGGCCGTGGCGGCTTTGATGATCGCGACGGTCGGCCTGATCGTCACGGGCACCTCCCCGTCCGAGAACCTGTTCTTCGCCTTCACCCTCGGGTTTCCCATCGTCGGGGCGCTGATCGCCTCACGCCGGCCCGGCAACGCCGTGGGCTGGCTGCTGCTGGCGATCGGATTCGCGCTCACGCTCACCTCCTTCGTCGATGCCTACGTGCTCGTGCCGGACCCGCCTCTGGGGACAGTAGTCGCGTGGGTGGCGAGCTGGGTCTGGTACATGTGGCTGGCCGTCGCCGGCATCTTCCTGCCGCTCGTGTTCCCCACCGGGCAGCTGCCCTCGCGCCGCTGGCGGCCCGCGCTGTGGCTGGGCCTGCTCGCCGTCTCGCTCAGCGTCGTCGGCAGCGCCCTCAAACCGGGGGAGCTCGACGTCGATGCCCCCTCGGCGCTGGCCAACCCCCTCGGCGCGCCTGCGCAGCTGGGGGAACTCGTCACGGCCCTTGCCGGGCCGCGCCGGCTTCCGTCCCCCGCCCCCCTCCTCGTC
>JBPCPM010000147.1:0-18701 GCA_050999155.1 Solirubrobacterales bacterium | reverse complement strand
CGCTGGTGGCCAACGGGCGCGAGCGCACGGCCGCGCTGCGCGACCAGCATCGAGACACCCAGCGGCGACTGCGTGCGGCGCGGAGCCGCCTCAAGCGCGCCCAGAAGGTCCTCGCCGAGCGGCCGGTCGCCATCTACAAGGGCGGGATGCCCGGCGCCGGCGCCGTGAGCCTCGAGGCCGACGGTTACAGCGACATCGCGTCCCGCGGCACCTACCTCGCGGCGTTGTCCGAGGGCGACCAGGACGTCGCCGCCCGCGTCCGGGACGTACGTGGCCAGGTCAAGAACGAGGTCCTCGAGGTCCGTGAGCTCGAGCGCAAGGCCGCCGAGCACGCCCGTGAGCTCGAGCGCGCCCGCAAGACCGTATCGAGCGCGGCCCGGCGGGCCCGCGGGCAGGTCGCCGACTTCGCCGAGGCGCGCTCGGCCCAGGCCCGCCGCCTGGGCCGGCTGCGCGGCAAGATCGATGCCTGGACCGACGCCGTGCAGCGAGCCGAGCGCGTCAGTCGGGCCGAAGCCCGGCGGCGCGTGGTCGGCCAGCTCCAGGCGCCGAGCCAGAGCCCGGGTTCCGCTCCACGGAGCCCCGGCCGGTCGCCCTCGCCCCAGGGCAACGGGAAGTACTCGGTCCCCACCTCCGTGGTGATGTGCGAGTCGGGCGGCAACTACGGCGCGGTCAACCCGGGCAGCGGCGCGGGCGGCGCGTACCAGATCATCCCCGACACCTGGCGCCGCTACGGCGGTAAGGGCAAGCCCCAGAATGCGCCCAAGCGTCAGCAGGACCGCATCGCCGCCCAGATCTGGGCGGATTCCGGATCGTCGGCCTGGAGCTGCTCCTAGGCTCGGCCGGCACGGCCCGCCGCGACGGGCCAGAGGTCTTCCGCAGCGAGCGGGAAGTTCGCGCAAACCGCCCCCGTGGCATCTGCCGCGGTTGCCATAGTTGCGGCCCGTGACGAGCGTCTGCCACCTGCACGTACACAGCGAGTATTCGCTGCTCGACGGGGCCTGCAAGATCGAGGGGCTCGCGGCTCGAGCCGCCGAGCTGGGCATGCCCGCGCTCGGGCTCACCGACCACGGCGTCATGAACGGTGCGGTCGAGCACTACAAGGCCTGCCACAAGCACGGGGTCAAGCCGATCATCGGGCTCGAGGCCTACTTCGTCGACGACCGCACCACGACCAAGACCAAGTACGAGCGCAACCACCTGACGCTCCTCGCCTCCTCCGACGCCGGGTTCCGCAATCTCGTCAAGCTCAGCTCCGCGGGCTTTCTCGAAGGGTTCTCGCGCGGCAAGGCCAACGTCGACCTCGAGCTGCTCGACCGCCACTCCGAGGGCGTCATCGCCCTGACGGGGTGCCTGGCCTCGCGGTTCTGCCGGCGCCTTGTCGAGGACCGGCCCGATGATGCCCGGGCCCACATCGACCAGCTGCTTGGGGTGTTCGGTCCCGACCAGGTCTACTTCGAGCTGCAGCGCAACGGCATCGCCGATCAGGACAAGGCCAACGAGGGGATCGCGCGGATCGCCGCCGAGGTGGGGCGGCCCGTCGTCGGCACCGCGGACGTGCACTACCTGCGCCGCGAGGACTTCCGCCACCACGCGGCCCTGCTGTGCGTGCAGACCAAGTCGACGCTCGCCGAGCCGAAGATGAGCTTCGACACGAACGAGTTCTACCTCAAGGATCCCCAGGAGATGGCGGAGTCCTTCGCGCAGTGGCCGGAGGCCATCCCCAGCACGCTCGAGATCGCCGAGCGGTGCGAGATCGAGATCGAGCTAGGCCAGCTGCTGCTGCCCACGTTCCCCACGCCCGACGGCTCGGAGCCCGCCGCGATGCTGCGCCGCCTGGCCGAAGACGGGCTCCGGGAACGCTACGGAGACCCGATCCCCGCCCACGCGATGGAGCGGCTGGACTTCGAGCTGGGCGTGATCGGCGAGATGGGCTTCGACTCGTACTTTCTGATCGTCTGGGACTTCATCACCTACGCGAAGGGCAACGGCATCGCCGTGGGGCCGGGCCGTGGGTCGGCCGCCGGCTCGATCGTCGCCTACGCGCTGAGCATCACCGACGTCGACCCGCTCGCCTACGACCTGCTGTTCGAGCGGTTCCTCAACCCGGCTCGCAAGTCGATGCCGGACATCGACATCGACTTCTCCGTCCGCGGCCGGGAGAAGGTCATCCGCTACGTGGCCGACAAGTACGGCAGCGACGCCGTCGCCCAGATCATCACCTTCGGCACGATGGCCCCACGCGCCGCGACCCGCGACGCCGCCCGGGTGCTGGGCTTCGACTACGGCACCGGCGACCGCGTGGCGAAGCTGATCCCCGAGCCGATCATGGGCCGCTCCCCGAGCTTCAAGGAGTGCCTGGCCGACGGCGAGGACCTGCGCAAGGCCGTCGACACCGACGGGACGACGAAGCAGATCGTGGACGTGGCCCAGGGCCTGGAGGGGATCGTGCGCAACAGCTCGATCCACGCCGCCGCCGTCGTGATCGCCGACCGCCGACTCGACGACATCATCCCGGTGCAGCTCGTCGAGGACCGCTCTCAGGGCACCGCGGGCGAGCGGGCCTACAAGACGGTGACCCAGTACGACATGGGCCCCGTCGAGGAGATGGGCCTGCTGAAGATGGACTTCCTCGGCCTGCGCAACCTCGACGTGATCGAGGACGCGGTGGACATCATCGAGCGCTCGCGCGGCGAGAAGATCGACATCGAGAACCTGCCGATGGACGACGCGCCGACCTACGCAATGCTCGGCCAGGGCGACTCGGTCGGGGTCTTCCAGTTCGAGTCCGAGGGCATGCGTGATGCGCTGCGCGCCGTGGGGCCGACCGAGTTCGAGGATCTGGTCGCCCTGGTCGCCCTGTACCGGCCGGGCGCGATGGACTCCATCCCTGCGTACGCGCGGGGCAAGCGCGAACCCGACTCGGTCCAGCTGGCCGACGAGCGGCTGCGCCCGATCACCGGCGCGACCTACGGCTGCGCGCTCTACCAGGAGCAGCTGATGGAGATCGCCAAGCAGATGGCGGGGTTCACGCCTGCCCGCGCGGACGACCTGCGCAAGGCGGTCGGCAAGAAGAAGCGCGAGCTGATGGCCACGCTGAAGACCGAGTTCATCCAGGGCCTTCAGGAGTCGGATACCGACCGAGCTGTCGCCCACGGCCTCTGGCAGCTGATGGAAAAAGCCGCCGACTACTCGTTCAACAAGAGCCATGCGGCTTGTTACGCGCTGATCAGCTACCGGACGGCCTTCCTGAAGGCCAACCATCCGGCCGAGTACATGGCGGCCCTGATCTCCTCGGTCATGTCGACCAAGGACAAGGTCCCGTTCTTCGTCCAGCGCTGCGGGGAGATGGGCATCGAGGTCCTGCCCCCGGACGTGAGCACGTCCCAACACGGCTTCGTGGTCGTCGAGAACAACATCCGCTTCGGCCTCGACGCGGTCAAGAACGTCGGCCACCAGGCGGTCGGGGCGATCCTCACCGCCCGCGAGGCCGACGGCCCCTTCACGTCGGTGTGGGACTTCTGTGAGCGCGTCGACTGCCGGTCGGTCAACAAGCGGGCCATCGAGTGCCTTATCAAGTGCGGCGCCCTGGACTGCACCGGCGACAGCCGCAAGGGCATGCTCGAGGCGCTGCCCGCGGCCCAGGCCGCCGGCCAGAAGGCCCAGGAGGACGCACAGCTCGGCCAGGGCTCGATCTTCGACCTCGGCGAGCCCGAGAGCGCCGGGGCCCCGGTGGCGTTCGGCCGCCCGCAGCACCCGCCGGTGCCGGTCGGGGAGTTCGACCAGCGCGAGCTGCTCGCCCTCGAGAAGGAGACCCTCGGCACCTATCTCTCGAGCCACCCGCTCACGGAGGTCCGCGCGGCCCTGGCCGAGAAGGTCGACTGTTCGCTCGACAAGCTGGGCGACAAGGCCGACGGATCGTGGATCACGGTCGGCGGGGTGGTTGCGGAGGCCAAGAAGATCCGCACCAAGAAGGGCGAGCCGATGATGTTCGCCACCCTCGACGACCTCGAGGCCCAGTGCGAGATCCTCGTGTTCAGCTCCGCCTACGAGGACAACGCCGACGTGGTGGAGGTCGACGGTGTGGTGGTGGTCCGGGGCCGAGTCGACCACAAGGATCGGGGCGAGACGAAGATCGTCGTGCAGAAGATCGAGCGGTTCGAGCCCACCGCCCAGGAGGCCGCGGCCGCCACGGAGCGCGCCCCCGAGCGCAAGGCGCCCGAGACCTTTGAGGTCAAGGTCCGGGCCTCGGAGCTGTCGGCGGGCGTCGTCGACGAGCTGGCCGGGGTCTTCGAGACCTGTCCGGGCGAGTCGAGCGTGGTGCTGGTCATGCACACCCGGGAGGGCGTGCGGCGGCTGCGTTTCGGCGACCGGCACAGGGTGCGGGTCAGCAACGGGCTCAGGGCCGAGGTCGACCACGTTCTCGGCGCGGCGGCCCACGCCGCCTGATCCATCGACCGGTCAAGCCGAGCCGAGCGCCCTTCTAGACTCACCCTGTGGCCGAGAAGACCAACAGGCTTGGGCGAGCGCCCGCCGGCGAGTGCCGCAAGTGCGCCACGTGGTGCGACAAGGTCATCGACCCCCGGGGCTGCGAGGAGCTCGGCTGTCCCTACCTCTACAGCTACCCGGACCGCGCCAGCGGGCGCGAGTTCATGGGCTGCATGTACAAGGTCTTCGCGGGTGAGGTCGATGTCGAGCTGTTCACCGAGGCCGTCGACAGCCGGGAGGGCTACGGTGGCCTGAAGATGACCGGCCAGCCGCTTCCTCATTGCCCGTTCACCGTCGAAGCCGCGTTCGAGGGTTCCGGTGAGGAGTTCAGCTGCCGCAACGCCCGCTTCTTCGACTGCACCGACGAAGGCCGGCTGGGAATCCGCGTCTTCGACGTCCGCGCGACGATCACCGAGTGACATCCACCCACCCGGGCGGGAACCCGCGACGCCGCCCCGGGCGGCGGTGGCTGCTCGCGTTCGCGCTGGGGGCTGTCGTGCTCGTCGCGACGGCCGGCGCGGTGGTGGCCGGGCGGGGGGGAGGGGGAGGGACGCCGGACCGGGAGGCAGCCGGCCCGGCTGCCACACCGGATGCGGGCACGACGACGGGTACGCCCGACGATCCGGCCGACGGTGCCCCCCGGCGACGGGCGGTTCGCGGCGTCCAGGGCCACCTGCTGTGGGAGGCCGTAGACGGAGCCGAGCGCCGGCGACGACTCGACGCGATCCGTGACGCGGGCGCCGAGCTCGTGCGCGTCGACGTCGGCTGGTCGGACCTGGAGGCCGAAGGGCGCGGCCGCTGGGACGCCGACGGTCTTGCCGCGATCGACGCCCTGCTCACCGAGGCCGCCGCTCGCGATCTCGAGGTCCTGCTGACGCTGTGGCAGACCCCTTGCTGGGCCTCCTCTGCGCCGGAGAACCGCAAGCAGTCCTGCCAGGGCGCGTGGTGGGAGCGCGACGTGCAGCGGTACCCGCCCCGCGACGCCGCCGAGTACGGGCGGGCCGCCCGGTTCCTGGCCGGCCGTTACGCGGGCCGGGTGGCCGCATGGGAGCTGTGGAACGAGCCCAACGCCGAGGATTCGCTGGGCGGCCCCGGCAAGGCCGCCGCCTACACGGCGATGGTCAAGGCGGCCTACCGGCCGATCAAGCGCGTCGACCCGAACACGAAGGTGCTGGCGGGCGCGCTCGCCCTGGCGGACGTGGAGTTCACCCGGCAGCTGATCGACGAGGGCATCGGGGACCAACTCGATGGGTTCTCGGTCCATCCCTACGCCGGTTCCCGGCCGGCCACGGACCGACAGCGCCGCGACGACTCGTTCGCCTACGCCGTCCCCGCGGTCCACCGTGCGCTGGTGAACGCCGGCATCGACGCGCCGGTGTGGCTCACCGAGATCGGCTGGAGCTCCTGCGATCGCGGGACCGCCGAGGGCGACCAGTGCGTCGACGAGGACACCCAGGCCGAGCGCCTCCGCGGCGCCTACCGCCTGCTCGACCGCTGGGACTGGGTCGAATCGGCCGTCTGGTACCGCCTGCGCGACGGCGACACCGGCGAACGAATCGACAACTACGGCCTCCAGAACCCCGACGGGTCACCCAAGCCCGCGTTCGACGCCTTCAAGGCAGCTGCCGAGCGCTGAACCACGGCGAGCGCCCGATTTCGTGGTCAATGACCGAAAAATCGGGCGCTCGGCGGTCCGTCGGTGCTGAGTGCCTGATCCTGTGGTGATTGACCGGAGAATCGGGCGCTCGGGCGCGAACGCGTGGCGTCCGGCGCTCAGCTGCGGGCGCGCAGGCCCTGCACGCGCAGCTCTCGCGCACGCTCGAGCTCCGCGGCGTCGGCGCCCTTGCCCTCCGGTCCGGGCGTCTCCAGCAGGGCGGGGAGGTTCTGCAGGCTGGGCTCGGAGAGAAAGGCGCCGATGCCCTCGGGGCCCAGCTCGCCCTCGCCGACGTTGGCGTGGCGGTCGCGGTTGGAACCGAGCGGCGTCTTTGAGTCATTGACGTGCAGGCAGCGCAGGCGGTCGAGGCCCACCTCGGCGTCGAAGTCGTCGAGCCAGCCGGCGATCGCCTCCGCGTTGGAGCAGTCGTAGCCCGAGGCGTGCAGGTGGCAGCAGTCCAGGCAGACGCCGAGACGCTCGTCGCCGTCGCAGAGCTCGATCAGGCGGGCCAGCTCACCGAAGTCGCGGCCGATCGTTCCGCCTGCACCCGCGGTGTTCTCCAACAAGATGGGGCAGCGCTCGGAGTCGGCCAGCACCACCCGCAGGGCGGCCGCGATCCGCTCCATGGCCTCCGCGTGGGGGTCGGTCTTGCGCGACCCGGGGTGCAGCACGATTCCCGAGGACCCGATCGCGTCTCCCACGCGCAGCGACTGGCGCAGGGAGGCCAGGGTCTTCTCCCGGATCACGGGATCCGGCGAGGCGCAGTTGAGCAAATAGACGGCGTGGATGACCACCGGCCCGACCGGCGATGTGCGGTGCGCGGTGGCGAACTCGGCGAAGTCCTCGCCCGTGTAGGCGGTCGGGCGCCACTGCCGCGGGCTCTGGTTGAAGATCTGCATGGCCTCGCAGCCCTGGTCCTCGGCGCGGCGCAGGGCCGCGGCCAGGCCTCCTGCTGTGGAAACATGGGCCCCGATCAGCAACGTGCGCCTCCGCTTCGCTCCCTCACCGACAGGTGCCCTGCACATCGGCGGGGCCCGAACGGCACTCTACAACTGGCTGCTCGCCCAGGACGGCGACGGCTCGCTGGTCCTGCGCATCGAGGACACCGACCGCGAGCGCTCCACGCCGGAGAACGTCGAGCAGATCCTCGACGCCCTGCGCTGGCTGGAGCTCGACTGGGACGAAGGTCCCCTCAGCCAGGCCGAGCGGGCCGAGCGGCACCGTGAACGGCTCGCGGCGCTGATCGACGGCGGCCACGCCTACCGCGACACCGCGACCGGCCCCGACGTCAAGGCCTGGAAGGGAGAACACGGGAACCGCGGATACCGAGGGACACCCAGCGACGACCCCGGGGCCGCGATCCGGCTGCGGGTCCCGGACGAGGGCGACACCGTGGTCGAGGATGAGATCCGGGGCGAGGTGCGTTTCGAGAACGCGCTCTACGACGACTTCGTCATCGCCCGCTCGGACGGATCGGTGCTCTACAACTTCGCGGTCGCCGTCGACGACGCCGACATGGGCATCACCCACGTTGTCCGCGGTGATGACCACCTCTCCAACACGCCCAAGCAGCTGCTCGTGCTGCGCGCCCTCGGAGAAGCCGAACCCCGCTACGCCCACCTGCCGCTGTTGCACGGTCCCGACGGCAAGAAGCTCTCCAAGCGCCACGGCGCCGCCTCGGTCCAGGAGCTGCGCGACTCCGGGTACCTGCCGGCCGCCGTGCGCAACTACCTGGCCCTGCTCGGCTGGGGCGCCGACGACGATCAGACGATCCTGTCCACCGACGAGCTCGCCGCGATGTTCCGGCTCGAGCGGGTCGGACGCTCGGCCGCCGTCTTCGACGAGCAGAAGCTCCGCTGGCTCAACGGCCGCTACATGCGCGAGCTGCCCGTCGAACGGTACGCCGAGCTGCTCGCCGGACAGCTCGGGCGCCCCGTCGACGAGACGGTGCTCGACGCCGCGACCATCGTGCGCGACAAGGCCCAGACGCTCGAGGAGGCAGGGCCGCTGGTCACGTTCCTGTTCGCCGACCCCGAACCGGACCCGAAGGTCTGGGACAAGATCATGAAGCCGGAGGCCGGCGACCTGCTGGCCGGCGCCGCGGACGCCCTGGCCGACCTTGAACCGTACGACGCCGACACCATCGAGGCGGCTCTGCGCGGCCTGGCCGATGCCCGCGAGGTCAAGGCGAAGGCCGTCCTGCAGCCGGTTCGCGTGGCCATCACGGGCAGCATGGTGTCCCCCGGAATCTTCCAGTCCCTCTGGGCCTTGGGACGCGACGAGTCGGTTCGCAGGATCACGCGGGCGGTCGATCGCCTGCGCTCGGAAAGCCCAGGCTAAATCTTCCCGGGGCTGGTGCCGATCACTGGGCTCAGGTCGGAAAGGTGCCATCCAAATGCGCCGCTCCTGACCACCGTCACCCCTCATCCCATGGCCCTCGCAAAGACTGAGACCATCGCCCGCACCAACGGGCTTCCGACCGAGGTGCCCGGCAACCAGGCCGAAGGCCACGGTCGCCGCCTCACCCAGGCTTTCGAGGCCCTCGAGCAGTTCCCGGCCCTCGCCGAGTCCCGGGACCGCGTCCTGCGCGTCGTCTCCGAGGAGTCTGTCTCCATCGGCGACGTCGTCGCCGCCGTCGAATCCGACGTCGCGCTGATGGTCGCCGTCATGCGGATCGCCAACCGCCGCGGCAACGGCAAGGTCACCGGCATCCCTCAGGCGGTCGAGATCCTCACGACCACCGGCATCGAGGCGCTGGCCAGTGCCACCAAGACCTACGACTTCTTCGAGCGCACCCCCATCTGGGACGCGCAACCCGAGCGGTTCCGTCTGCACGCCGTCGCCACCCAGCGCGCGGCCGACCGGATCGCCGAGGAGCTCAACCACCCCGACCGCGACGAGCTCATGGTGTCGGCGATGCTGCACGACATCGGCAAGCTCGTGCTCAGCTTCGCCTACCAGGGATACCCGCTGCAGGTCATCGGCAACGCTCGCACGCCGGAAGACCGCCTCCAGGCCGAGCGCCGCGAGCTCGGCGTCGACCACGCCATGGTCGGCGGCGTCCTGGCCCGCCGCTGGGGCCTGCCCAGCTCGATCGCCTCGGCCATCGAACGCCACCACACCGACAAGATCGAAGGCGAGGTGGCCATCGTCCGGCTGGCCGACATGCTCGCCCACTACGCCCAGGGCCGGCCCGTTTCGCCCGACAAGATGCTGGCCGCCGCCCGCGTCTGCGGCCTCGGCCCGGCCGAGCTGCGCAGCGTCCTGTTCGACATGCCCTTCCCGCCGTCCGGCCGGCCCCGGGCGACCGAGCCCTGCCCGCTGTCGAAGCGCGAGATGGACGTTCTGCGCCTGCTGGCCCACGGCAAGGTCTACAAGCAGATCGCCCAGGAGATGACGCTTTCCACCAGCACCGTGCGGACCCATCTGCACAACATCTACGGCAAGCTCGGCGCGGTCGATCGGGCGCAGGCGGTCCTTATTGCCACGGAGCGCGGCTGGTTGTAGCACCGGTGACGCGTCGCGGAGGCCGCCCGGGGCGGCCCTGGACGCGGCGCGATACGGCACCTCCCGCGACGGCCCCTCGGGGCCGCGACCTGAGGTGCTACTCGATCAGGGTTGCGCGAAGCGCGATGGCGACGGCGTGGGCGCGGTCGCGGGCTTCGAGCTTGGCCAGGATGTGCTTCGCGTGGGTCTTGACCGTTTCGGGGCTCAGGCCGAGGTGGGAGGCGGCGGAGTCGGTGGAGTGGCCGTCGGCCAGGAGCTGGAGGATCTCGCGCTGGCGGGTGGTCAGGGCCGGGCGCTGGGCGGCGCGGATCGAGAGGTTGACGGCGGGATCGACGTAGCCGCGGCCCTCGCCGGCGGCCTCCACGGCGCGGCGGAGCTCGTCGGCGTCGGAGTTCTTGGCCACGTAGGCCAGGGCACCCGCGTCGAGCACGTCGCTGGCCAATAGGCGCTCGGGACGGTCGTCGTAGGCGACGATCGGGAGCTTCGGCGCCGCGTCGCGGATCGCGCGCACCGCGCCGCCGTGGGGGGTGGAGCCGTGGCCGTCGGACCCGGGCAGGCGGGCCGCGACGATCGCTACGTGCAGGTCGGTCCGATCGGCGATCGCGCGCAGGGCCTCGGGCAGGCTTGCCGCCTCGGTGACGGTGGCCCCAGACAGCAACTCGTGCACGCCCGCGCGTACGACCGCTTGGTCATCAACAACGAGGCAGTTCATCCCGTCTGCAGCCATTCGACTTCGAACCTCGACATCCCCACCTGCAGTGTTCCGGTCAATCTCCATCCTACTCGGATCGGGGGCGGGTGGACAACCCCCCTCGGGTGTGGCGGTAGCGGATCGCCAGCGCGGCGACCACCACGCCGACCGTGTCGATACCGACATCGATGGGTGATCCCATCCGCCCCCGGACGGTCGTCTGGTGCACCTCGTCGCTCACGGCGTAGGTGACCGAGATTGCCATCGCCGCCACCAGCGCTGCCCGCACACCAGCCGACGGGGCCAGCGCCCAGGCCCACAGCGCGCACAGCGCCCCGAACTCGACCATGTGGGCCATCTTGCGCAGGACGAGGTCGATGTTCCCGAGTCCGGTCCCGAGGTCGGGCTGGGCGGAGAACAGGAAGATCACCCCCATCAGCGCGAGCGGCGCGGGCAGGCGACGGAAGGTCGAGCGGTGCATGCCCTCATTGTGGAGGGCCGGTGGCGGCGGTAGAACTCCGGGGGTGATCTCCGTCACCTCGAAGTCCCGCTACGCCGTCCTCGCCTTGGCCGAGCTCTCGCTCTCGGGGGATGGCCCGGTCCCGACGTCGCAGGTGGCCGAGCGCCGGGAGATGCCCGTCCAGTTCCTCGAGCAGCTGTTCGCGACGCTGCGCCGGGCCGGGTTCCTGGTCAGCCAGCGGGGAGTGGGGGGTGGCTACCGCCTGGCCCGCCCGGCGGCGGAGATCACCGTCCTCGACATCGTCCAGGCCCTCGACGGCCAGGTCGGCCAGGAGGCCGAGGAGGCCGGGGGCATCTGGCTGGAGGGCGTCCAGGCCCTGCGCACCGTCTTCGCCTCGACCACCATCGAGGAGATCGCCCGCCGCGAGGCGGCCGCCGGCGGGGCCGGGATGTACTACATCTGAGCTTCCGATCCGCGGCAAGCCGCGCCCGCGCTCGCAACGTCGGGAGCCGGCGAATGCTGGAACGCCGACGGCCGTTAGGGATAGGATCGTGGGTATGGATGCCGAGCCGGACACGCTTCTGGAGCTCGACAACGAGAAGTGGGCGCGGCTGGAAGAGAGGAGGCGCAGCGCCTCCGCGAAGAACGGGCCCTGGGCACTGTCGAGGACCGCCGCGCTCCACGGAGAGCTGCCGGTCGATCCGATTCCCGGGCTGGACGACGGGGCTGAGTGATGACCGGCTATCCGAAGGCGATCGCCGCCGTTGATTCCGTTCAGCCCGTCCCGCGCCGGATCCGCGCGGAGCTGGCCGGCCGGGTGGTGCTCGACACCTCCAAGGCCCTGTACCTGTGGGAGTGGCCCTTCTATCCCCAGTTCCTGATCCCCGTGGCCGACATCGATCCCGAGGCGCTCGTCGATGAGGGGGACCCCGAGAGCCTGGACCGCGGAATGGTCCAGCGGGTGGGGTTGCGCGCCGGCGGCGTCCACCGCGCCGGGGCGGGCAACCGCTACGTCGAGTCGGCGATCGAGGGGCTGGTCGGCACGGTCCGCTTCGAATGGGACGCCCTTGACGCCTGGTACGAGGAAGACGAGCAGGTCTTCGTCCATCCCCGCAATCCGTACGTGCGCGTGGACGCGCTGCGCTCCACGCGACAGGTCCGCGTCGAGCTCGAGGGGATCGTGCTGGCCGAGTCCAGCGCACCGGTGATGGTGTTCGAGACGGGGCTGCCGACGCGGTACTACGTGGACCGGAGCGCGGTTGACTTCACGCACCTTCATTCCAGCGAGACGATCACCGAGTGCCCCTACAAGGGCCGGACCACCGACCACTGGTCGGTCGAGGCGGGAGGCCAGATCCACGACGACCTCGCCTGGTCGTACGACTTCCCGACCCGGCAGCTGCTCCCGATCGCCGGAATGGTGGCGTTCTACAACGAGCAGGTGGACGTCTTCATCGACGGGGCCGAGCAGCAACGGCCGAGGACCCACTTCACGCGATAGTCCGGCGGCTCGCTCAGGTGGCGGCCGGCGCCGAGCCCGTACCGTCGCGCCCTACAGCGCGAGCCAGGTCTCTCGGGCCAACTGCTCGCTCAGCTGCGCGGCCGGCCGCTCCCCGTCCACGCGCTCGACGCCCAGCGTGTCGGCCTGCTCGCGATACAGGTTCGCCTGGCGGCGGAACTCCTCGAGCGGGTACTCGCCCTTGCGCGCGTAGGCGGTCTCCGGAGAGATGTCCAGCAGCCAGGAGCGCAGCGGGCGGGGGGAGATCGCCCGGATCAGCGCGACGGGCACCCGCATCCGGCTGTCGGGGCCGTAGGCGTAGCGCAGGTGGGCCGAGGAGTCGAGGGTCCAGCGGTCGCAGATCACCAGACGTCCGCGGCGGACGTGGGCGCGGGTCGCGCGACGTTGCGATACGCCGTTGGCCACCCCGAGGACCGCGAGCCACACCGACGCCAGCAGCCGGCTGCGCTCACGAAGCCCGCGGCCCAGCTCGGCGCCCTCGCGGTCGACCGGACCGGGGTCGTCGGTGGCCAGCACCGGCTCGGGGCCCGTGGGGGAGGGGCGCAGGCCCAGCCGCGAAGCAGCCCGCAGCAGGCCCTTCACCGGGGCGATCAGCCGATCGAGCCCCGGATGCGCCCCGAGCGCCGTCCACACGATCACCGGATCGGCCCCCAGGGCCTCCATGGCGTCGCGCAGCGCCTCGGCCTGGGAGCTCTTGCCCGCCCCGTCGAGGCCCGAGAACGTGATGACCGCTCCGGTGGTCTGCGGCGCCACGGCGGCCCGGAGCGCATGGGCGCGGGCGCGCAGCGGGTCGATCCCGTACCGGGTGAGGATCTCGGCCAGTCCCGCCGCTCGGGCGGCCAGCGGGACCCGGCCGTCGCCGGCGTACGCGGCCGCCAGCAGCTCGAGGGCCGCCGTGGCCGACCAGGCCGGCGCGTGGTCGCGCGCCTTGCGCCACACGCCCGGGTCCTCGGCGGCCATCTCGCCGATGCGCACACGGTGCCGGTCCGGCAGTCGCCCGTCGCCGCGTACCGTCCGCTCGGCCAGGATCAACAGCGCGTGGTGGGGGGAGGGACGGCGCAGGTTTTCCAGCCTCGGCAGCGCGACCGCCTGGTCGAACAGCGTCCGCAGCTCATCGTCGGGCAGCTCCCAGCTCGTCGCCGGGATCAGGTCGACGCCGAAGGCCGCCGAGCCCTGGAAGCACGCCCACTGGTGGCCCTGGGACACCCATCCGGTGTCGCGCAGCGCCTCGGCCACCGCTTCGCCCTCGGGCTCGGCGACCAGCAGGTCCAGGTCGCGCCCGCGTGGCGGAACGCTCCCAAAGATCAGCGCGACCCCGTCGCAGACCGCGTCCAGGCGGACGGCGAGTTGCTCGCCGAAGGTCATGTCCGAGGAGGCCATCGGACCGGCACCCTAGACGCCGCCACCGACGCCGTCCGGTCGCGTTCGGCCGTCTGTCCACTGGCGCCCGGCGGGCAGGCATCGGCCGAACCATGGGGAATACTCGCCCGCGTGCGGGCCCTGGTCACCGATGCGGACATCCCCACCGCCGTTGCCGCGATCCGCGGCCTCGGGCGGGGCGGGGTCGAAACCGTCGCCTACGGCCCGCAGCGCAGCGCCGCCGGACGGCGCTCGCGCTACGCCACGGTCGCCCTCCGCGGGCCTCAGGCCGACGAGGACCCCGCCGCCGCCGCGGGCGCCCTGGCCGACGCCGCCACCGAGCACGGCCCGCTCGTCGCCTACCCGGCCACCGAGGAGGCGATCGACGCGATGCTCGCCGCCGAGCGCTGGCCGGGCACGATGCCCTACCCGGGGGCGGACCCGCTGAACGCCGTCCGCGACAAGCCGGGCCTCGCCGACCTGGCCGGGGCGGCAGGCCTCGCCGTGCCCGAGACCCTCGCGGCCGCGCCCGCGGCCGAGCTGCGATCGCACACCTTCGGCGGCCGCTGCGTGGTCAAGCCCCTGCACAAGGGGGGAGCGCTGGCCGTCGCCCGGCGCCTCGACGGTGACGAGCTCGCCTCGTTGCTGCGCGCACTCCCCGGCACCGAGCAGGTGCTGGTCCAGCGGGAGACCCCGGGGTCCCTCGGCGCCATCTCGCTGGTGATCGACCGCGAGGGCGCCGTCGCCGGCCGGGTCCAGCAGCGCACGCTGACCACGTGGCCGGCCGAGGCGGGTCCCAGCCGCCGCGCGGTGACGATCGAGCCCGACGAGCCGCTGATCGCCGGTGCCGCCCGGCTGCTGGCCGACGCCGGGTACTGGGGCCTGGCCCAGCTGCAGTTCATGGGCATCGACTCCGGCGACCCGCGACTGATCGACATCAACCCCCGCTACTACGGCTCGCTGTCGCTCGCCCTGGCCGCCGGCGTCAACCTCCCGGCGCTGTGGCACCGGGTCGTCACGGGCGAGCCGACGCCCCCGGCGGCCGGCTACCGGCCCGGGGTCACCTACCGCTGGGTCGAGGCCGACATCTTCGCCGCCCTGCACGGCGACGCCGCGGCGCTGGTGCGGCGCGCCGAGCGCCCGCGGACCGGGCCCATGTGGGCGTCCGACGACCCGCGTCCCTCGGTCGTCATGGCGGGGCAGGGCCTCGCGGCCTGGCTGCGCCGGCGGCTGCCCGGCGGACGTGACGGGAGCTGACGTGTCCGGCCCGATCCTGCAGGTGATGCAGCCGTTGGTGGCCGGCGTGCCGCAGCATGTCCTCGCGCTGACGCGCGGCCTGGTGCAGCGGGGGTGGGAGGTTGATGTCGCCACGCCGGCCGAGAGTGCGGTCCGCGACGCGCTCGCCGAGGCCGGCGCCCGCGTGATCGACGTCGAGATGACGCGCAGCCCCGGCCCTGCGGACCGCGCCGCCGCGTCGGCGCTGCGCGCGCTCGACGCCGAGCGGCGCTACGAGATCGTCCACGCCCACAGCTCGAAGGCCGGGGCCCTGGTCCGGCTCGCGCTCCCGCGCGCGGAGCGCATCGTCTACACGCCGCACTGCTTTTCCTTCCTCGCCGGCTTCTCGGCCGCGCGCCGCGCCGCCTACTTCGTCATCGAGCAGATGCTGCTGCCCCGGACCGGGGCGGTGATCGCCGTCAGCGACCTCGAGGGCGAGCGCGCCCAGCGACGCCTGCGTGGCCTGCGAAGCCGTCAGCACGTGGTGCGCAACGGCATCGCGCCGCTGGGGGACGGCGAGCCGGACCCCGAGCTCGTCGACTTCGCCACCGGCCTGCCGCTGGTCGGGTACCTGAGCCGCCTCGACGAGCCCAAGGAGCCGACGCTGCTGGTCGAGGCAGCCGCCCGCCTGGTCTCCGATGCTGCGGTGCCGCCGTTTCGCGTCGCGGTGGTTGGCAACGGCGACCAGGCCGCCGAGGTGGACGCGGCGATCGCCGAGCACGGGATGCACGACACGGTGCGCCGCTTCGACTTCCACGGAGACCCGGCGCCGGCGCTGCGGGCCTTCGACCTGTTCGTCCTGCCGACCCGGTGGGAGGCACTGCCCCTGTCGGTGCTCGAGGCGATGAGCGCCGGGCTGCCGACCGTGGCGTCCGCCGTGGGTGGGGTTCCCGAGCTGGTGCGCGACGACGTGACCGGCACGCTGGTGGCTCCGGGTGACGCCCAGGCGCTCGCCGCGGCGGTCGGGGAGCTCGTCGCCGACCCGCAGCGACGTGAGCGCCTCGGGGCCGGCGCCCGACAAGCGGCGCGCACCGAGTTCGGCTTCGAGCGCATGATCTCCGAGACCGAGCAGGTGTACCGCTCCGTTGGCGCTGACGCGAGGTAGGTTCCGGTGATGCGCCCCCGGGACAACCAGCCGGTCCAGCGCGCCTCCGACCTCGTGGGCGGGACGCCCCTTGCCGTTCTGCGCCGCCTGTCGCCCCCCGGCGGCGGGCAGGTGTTCGCCAAGCTCGAGATGCTCAGCCCTGGGGGATCGGTCAAGGACCGGATCGGGGTGGCGATGATCGAGGCCGCGGAGGCGGACGGGCTCATCGGCCCGGGGGCGACGATCGTCGAGCCGACCAGCGGCAACACGGGAATCGCGCTGGCCATGATCTGCGCGGCCCGCGACTACCAGCTCGTGCTCACCCTGCCGGAGGGGATGAGCCGGGAGCGCAGTACGTTGCTGCGCGCCTACGGCGCCGAGGTCCACGAGACCCCGTCGATGGGCGGCATGAACGAGGCCGTCGCTCTCGCCGAGCAGTTGGCCGCCGAGCGCGAGGCCTTCGTGCCCCAGCAGTTCTCCAACCCGGCCAACCCGGACGTGCACTACCGCACCACCGGACCGGAGGTCTCAGAGACCCTCGACGGTGCCGTCGACGTCTTCGTCGCCGGGGTCGGCACGGGCGGCACGATCACGGGCGTGGGGCGCTGGCTGAAGGAGCAACAGGCCGACGTCCACGTCGTGGCCGTCGAGCCCGCGGGCAGCCCCGTCCTGTCGGGCGGGGCACCGGGGCCGCACCGGATCCAGGGCATCGGGGCGGGCTTCGTCCCCGAGATCCTCGACCGCTCGGTGATTGACGAGGTCCTGACGGTCACCGATGAACAGGCCCTGACCGCGGCCCGGGCATCCGCCCGGCGAGAGGGCCTGCTCGTGGGGATCTCCGCCGGCGCCAACCTCCACGCCGCGCTGGAGGTGGCCAGCCGCCCGTCGTTTGCCGGCAAGCGGATCGTCACCGTGGCGTGCGACACCGGCGAGCGGTACGTGTCGCTGCCGTTCTTCGCCCCCTGAGCATCGGTAGGCGCCGCCTACCCGTCCCGTGCGGGCTCGATGGAGCCGTGGTCGAGGCCCTCGATCAGCCCCTGTACCTGCCTCGCGATCTCGTCACGGATCCGGCGGACCTCCACGAGCGCGCACCCGCCGGGATCGGGCAGATCCCAGTCGAGACGTACGGCTCCGGGGACCACGGGACACGCGTCGCCACAGCCCATGGTCACGACGACGTCCGCCTGCGACGCGAGTGCGCGGGTCAGCTTCCGGGGCCGGCGGTCGGCCAGGTCGACCCCCAGCTCGAACATCGCCGTGACGACCTCGGGGTGGACGCGGTCCGCCGGGGTGGTCCCGGCCGAGATCGCCCGGTGGCGACCGCGCGCGGCGCGTTCGAACAGCGCGGCGCTCATCTGCGAGCGCCCGGCGTTATGCAGGCAGACGAACAGGGCGGTCGCCATCGCCGCTCCCCTCGGTGATCGTGGGCCGTTGCGGGGGCTCGCCGCGAACGAGCTGGTAGGCGAACGCGCCGACCGGGGCGCCCACGAGCGGTCCGGCCACGTAGATCCAGAAGTCCTGCCACTGGCCGGAGACTACGGCCGGGCCGAGCGACCGGGCCGTGTTCAGCGACGCGCCCGAGAGCGGACCGAACGCGACGGCGGCCAGGCCCACGGCCGCGGCGATGGCCAGGGCGGCTGTCGCCCCCTCGGCCCGGGTGTCGGTGGCCACGCTCATGATCACCAGCATCAGCAGCGCGGTGAGGACCCCCTCGAGGGTGAGCGCCCGCAGCGGATCGATGGAAGGCGTCGTGGCGCCGAGCTCCGAAGGGGTCCCGGCCCAGACGACGCCGAGCACCAGCGCGGCCGCTGTCGCGGCGGCCAGCTGGGCCGCTACGTAGACGGCCAGGTCGCGGCCTGGCAGGTGCCGGGTGAGAAAGAAGCTGAGGCTGACGCCGGGGTTGAAGTGCGCGCCCGAGATGTGGCCGAGCGCGGCGATCGCCGCCAGCAGGACCATGAAGAAGACCACCCCGACGCCGAGGACCCCGACCGCCCCGGCCCGCTCGGCGTCGGTGACGATCGCTCCGCACCCGGCGAACACCAGGGCGAACGTCCCGATGCCCTCGGCGGCGGCGCGGCGGGCGAGGGACGGCCGGACGCTCATCGGCCCGAGGGCATCCGTGGCGTGGCCCGGGTCCCTCCGGGGAGTCTGGAGGTCATCCGATCCACGCCGCCAGCTCCTCCAGCGACTCGGGAACGACGTAGTAGTAGGCCCACAGTCCCCGGCGCTCCACGCCGACGATGCCCGCCTCCCGGAGCTTGCGCAGATGCTCGGAGAGCGTCGACTGGGCAATCTCGAACACCGGCAGCAGCTCGCACACGCACACCTGGCCGGCGTGCCGGCGCAGGATGTCCACCAGCTGCAGCCGGGTCGGATCGCCGAGCACCTTGGCCAGCGCCGCCAGCCGCTCCGCTGCCACCGGGTCGACGTCGGGCAGGGCGGCGGGCTCACAGGCCGGCGCCCCGGCGGCGCGCTTGATCTTCGGGGCGAGCTCGAGCTCCTGCATCGTCGCGGCGACGGTAGCGCATTAGATCGGTGTTTGTCGATCTAATGGTCCGGGGGTGGATCCGATATCGAACCGCCGCGGCCCGCGGCGGGGCTACCCCTCGTGGCGCTGGCCGAACTCAGTCACTCCTAGATGGAACGCTACGCCCGGCAGCTCGTCCT
>JBPCPM010000121.1:0-4803 GCA_050999155.1 Solirubrobacterales bacterium | reverse complement strand
GAGCAGCGCCTCGTGGAGGTGCTCGGACCGGAGGAGGCCGCGACATTGGTCGAGCAGTTGCCCCGTGATCGACCCGCCACGCAGGATGACCTCGAGGCCGCCGAAGTCCGCCTGACACAGCGCATGGACGGCCTCGACCACCGCATGGACGGCCTCGACGACCGCATGGACGAGCTGCGAACGGGCCTGCTCGAGCGCCTGGACGCCCATTCAGCGGCCATGCAGTCCCGGATGGAGGGCGTCGAAGGGCGTATGAACGGCGTCGTCGGGCAGATGGAGGGCGTGGAGGGGCGGCTCACCGGTGTGCTGCACCAGGAGCTCGGACATGTCCGGACCGACATGGCATCCCAGACCCGAACCTTCGTGCTGTCCCAGCTGGGGATGCTCGCGACCCTGGCCGCGCTGGCGTTCATCGCATTCGGCGCGCCCTGACACCGCGAGGCTCCTGCACGAGCACCGGTGACAGGGTCTGGCATCCTGATCGACGCGCTCCGCGGCTTCCTGGACGGGGAGCACCGCGCCGTCCCGGAGCGCGGCCGGGCCCTGCTCGGCCGGGCGGACTTCGCGCCCGTGCCGGGTGAACCCTGCCCACTACCGAAAGCGGGTCTACGAGTGGATGCGGACGCTCGCCGCCGAAGGCCACACGATCGGCGACGCCAGGTAGGCCAGCAACAGCCACAGGGTCACTCTTGTTGCTCGTGGCAGGGTGGGATCGCCCGCCAGTCGCCGCACCAGCCGGAGGACGTCGGGCAGGAGATGGACAGCCTCAGCGACGGTCGCACCGTCGGGTCGTGCGATCGCTGGGCTGGGGCGGGCCCGGACCAGGTCACAGCGCGGCCAGGGCCACGCCGGCGGCGGCGGCGCACGTCAGCAGGGGTCCCGAAGACGTTGGGGAAGGACTGGATGCGGGTGGTGTGCCCAACCGCCGGATCCGTCGCGATTAGAGCGTCGTGGCCGAGCGGCACTCGGCCGCGCGTCTGGCGGCTGCGCTCGTACGTTCTGGGGCGCATGTTCTTGGACACCGGGCCTTCGGCAAACGCGCCCCGAGCCATCGATCTGGTCGCGGCCGGGCGCACGGCTCGTGGGCGGCCCCTACTGCCCGGTGCTCTCGAGGTAGCGTGCGGTGAAGATGGAGTGCAGCTTCAGACCGGCCTCGCTCAGGTTCTTCCCGGCACCGGTCTCCTTGTCGATGACAACCAGTACGTGGCGCACGTCCGCTCCTTCGGCGCGCAGGTCTGCCGTCGAGAGGACGATCTGTCCGCCGGTTGTGGTGACGTCCTCGACTATCGCGACGACCTTCCCCGCGACGTCGACACCTTCGCTGATCTTGCACGTGCCGTAGCCCTTGCGTTCGAGGCGCACGTACACGGCTGGGAGTCCGGTCTTGAGTGCGAGAGCAGCCGCGAGCGGGACGCCCCCGAGCTGAAGGCCTGCAAGTACCTCGACATCGGCCGGAACGATCGCGGCCATGGCATCGCTCACAGCGTCGAGCAGTTCAGGTCGCGAGGTGAACTGAAACTTGTCGAAGTACTCGTGGGCCGACTGTCCTGACCGCAGCTTGAAGCTGCCGGTTAGGTGGGCCACGTCGTAGATCGCCGTCACGAGTTCGCGGTTGTCCATGAAGACCAGCATGCCGTGGCGGGCGCCCTCTCGGCCCATCCTCAAGGTGCGTTCGGGACAGCAGCAACTCCGCGAGCACACCCCGGCGATATGGCGCCGCCTGCCCAGCGACCAGTGTCGTCGATATGGGGCGGTCAGCGTAGGCGACGCCGAGCTCGAAAGTTCTGTCCGTAGGCGTCGAAACCGAGCCTACGTGCGACGGCCAACGAGGCGCCGTTCGATACGAGCGCGCGATAGCGGACGACCCCGACGGAAGGAAGTGACTCGGCGACCATCGCTCCCACGAGTCGGCGAGCGAGCCCCTGGCCCCGCCGCATCGGGTGAGTGAGCACTCCCACGTCAGCGGGCAGTCTCCGCCACTCGGTCATGGTCCCGACGGCGACGACTCCATCGCCCTCCCGAAGTACCCAGAACCGGGTGGTCGCGGGGTCCGCCGAAGTCGGATCGCGCGGACATCCCCCCTCGGCCCACTCGGCGATGTCGCTCCTCTCGAGGAAGGCCAGCAGCGAGGTGTCCTCCCCGGTCACGGGGTGCGCATCGGTATCGGCAGAACCGCGAAAGCAGCGCCCGTTCACGTAGCTGTGCCATGAAGGACCATCCGCCATCACCGAGACCCCGCCGCTGGCGACGACGAGGTCGAGCGACACCGACCCGCCGAACTCGAGCGACGCCTCGATCCGCTTGACCCCCTTGCTGTCCAGCTCGAGGGCGAAGAAGCCGCCGCCCCCGAACATCGACACGGTCACGATGAAGGGCCGGTGGCGCTCCGCGACCGCGAACGTGAAGGCGACCGGGTCCCCGTTGAACGGGATCGTGAGGCGGGTGGAGATCGACAGGTTGGTGATGGTGAACATCCCCAGTGCCAGGCTCGGCAGGGAGGTCGCGAAGCCGGCGACGATCCGGTCGGTCCGCACCTCGACGCTCGCCCCGTCGGCCAGGCCGATCGTCTCGAGGGCTGTGCGCAGGTCCTGGAGGAAGGACAGCGGCCCGGAGAACCCCAGCTCCATGCCGAGCGGCTTGACCTCGGGCGCCGAGCCGGCCCGCGAGCTGAACCGGAGCGGCGAAGCGCAACCGGACGACCCCGGCGATCTCGATGGCGACGTTCGAGAGCGCGCCGTCGACGGTCGCCGTCGTGCTGCCGTCGGAGGTGCGGCGCAGGACCGTGGAGCTCAGCGACAGGCGTGAGGGTCCGTCGCCGTCCGGCTTCAGTTTGGAGGTGTTCGCGGCGATGGGGGCCGTCCAGCGGTACGAGAGCTCCACCTCTCCCGGCGTCACCCGCTGCGTGAGCTCTGGCGGTCCGACGGCGTCCAGGTCGATCACATCGGTGAGGGGCACGATCCCGAGCACCCGGGCGCCGCTCAGCTGGCCCTTGATCGTGTCCCGGTCCGGGCGGCCACCCAGCTCGAAGCCGCTCGGGACGGCGCCCGCCAGAGCGGTGACGGCACCCAGCCTGACGTCCGGCGTGGCGAGCCCACCGACCGCGCGTGCGTCGAACGGCAGCGGGAGCTCCTCGGTCATGGTCAAGAACGCACCGAGCGGGTTGGCTGCCTGATCCAGCCCGCGCTCGAGGTAGGTCGGGTGCCAGCTCGTCGGCACGACCTGCCGCTGGCCGGTGAACTCCGTCGCGGCGTCGAGGACGACGCCGACCGCCGGGATCATCGGCACCACAGGTGCGCGGGACGCGCCGAGCGGTCCCTCCGGCCGAATCGCCGGCCGGAACGCCAGGCGCACCCAGTCCACCGTCAACGTCGTCTCGGCACCCGGTCGGCCCGTTGTGTCGGTCAGCGCCATCGGCCTCGACCCGGTCCGGGCGAGGTCGTCGATGATCGTGCTGATCACGAGCTCGATGACCTGGTCCGCCGACACCCCGTGCGGGATGAAGACCAGGGGGAGGGCGATGTCGACCGTCCGGCCGGCCCAGTCGAGACCCTGCATCGCGAACCGGAAACGGTCCGCTCGCCGTCCGGACGTAGAAGGGCCCGCTGCCGACGACGGCCGACTCGTCGAGCGGCGGGGTCCGTTCGGTCAGCATGCGCAGGACGCGCAGTGGCATGTCCGGCGTCGGTCCGCCGTACGCGTCCGCCAGCTCGTCCACCGCGAACAACGGGTCGTCCACGACGATCCTGCGCTCGGGCTCCAGACGAGCGACCGAGAACGGGAAGCCGTGGTCGTCGAATCCCGGAGACGAAGACGCGACGCGTCAGGACCACGAGCGTCGCGGCGTGACCGCTCGAGAGGTGTCCGTGCCCGACCACGCCGACCCGGCTGTCCCGTCCGTAGTCGATGTCGTGCTCGTAGGTGCCGATCCGCTCGGCCACCGCGCCGTTCACGAGGCCTTCCGAGCCGAACCCGACCGGACCTCTCAAGCGGGCCGTGGCGCCGATCGGCGACAGGTCGAACCGGGTGGCCTCCATGAGGCCCTGGAAGTACCGGGAGAACAGCACCTCCAGAGCTCGGCCCGGCCCTCGTGCGTGACCGGCCGCAAGCCGAGGGTCCATCGTCCGTCCTGCGGCTGGAGGAACACCCGTGCGGGGACGTAGATCGGCCGGCTGGGAGCCACGCCCAGCTCCTCGCAGAGCCCAGGATCCCGTCAGGGCCGACGGCCACCTGATCGGTGCCTTCGGGAAGGCGGAACTCCAGGTCGCTCGGCTCGGCAGCCGCGGCGTCCGCCGGCCGGGAGATGCTGTCGCTGATCGCCTCACGGACGTGCTGCGGGGGGAGCCGGAGAAGGACCGAAGCCTCCTCGTCGCCACGGATCCGGACGAGGCGGTCGCCGTCGACCCTGAGGTTCTCCAGCTGGATCTCTGCGTTCAGCAGGTCCGCGGGCCGGAGTACCTGGAAGACGGCGTCAACCATGTGTGGGTCCTGATCGTGGCGGTCGGGGACAGTGGGCTCGGTGCGGGTTCGCACCGATCTTGCGCACGACGCGTGTTGCGCACGACGCGGACGATCAGGGGGTCGGCCCCTTGCTGGCGGACGAGGTGGCGGTCTCCCGAAGCCTGTGCGTGAGACAAGATCATCGTGCCGTGTGGGAGCGTAGGGAGCGGTATGGGTCTTTGACGCCCCGGTGGGGGGCTGCGGTTATTGGACGGTCCACTGCAGTTGCATCATGCCCGAGTCGCGGTCGCCGTGGATGCGACAGGAGAAGGTGTAGTCCCCAGGTGGCATCTCCACAGTGGTGCC
>JBPCPM010000101.1:0-12553 GCA_050999155.1 Solirubrobacterales bacterium | reverse complement strand
GCCTCGCCCTCGGCGGCCGCCAGCCACGCGCAGGCCATCCGCCACGGCTCGCGGGTCGCCGCGTCGCCGCCGGGCAGGCGTACCGGCAGCAGCCGGCCGCGGCGCTCGAAGCCGGCGAGCCCGCCGACCAGAAGCTCGCCGCCCCACACGGTGCCGTCGGTCCCGTAGCCGGCGCCGTCGAAGATCGCGCCCACCGCCTCGCCCGTCTCGCCGTGCTCGGCCAGGCAGGCCGCCAGGTGGGCGTGGTGATGCTGGACGGCCACGCGCTCGACCCCCTCGCGCTCCATCGCATAGCAGGTCGACAGGTAGTCGGGATGCAGGTCGTGGGCGACCACCTCCGGCTCGACGGCGAACAGCCGCTGCAGGTGGGCGATGCCCTCGCGGAAGGACTCCAGCGTCTCCCAGTTCTTGAGGTCGCCGACGTGGGGACCGACCCAGGCGCGGGTCCCCTTGGCCACGCAGAAGGTGCTCTTGAGCTCGGCCCCGACACCCAGCACCGGTCGGCCCAGCGACCAGGGCAGGTCGGTGCTGCGCGGTGCCCAGCCCCGGGATCGCCGGATCACCAGCGGGCCGGTCGCCAGCTCCGGGTCGGTGGCCCGCACGACCGAGTCGTCGGCCCGGACATAAATTGGCCGGTCGTGGACGCAGAACAGGTCGGCGATGGACGCCAGCCGCTTCCGGGCGTCGGCATCGTCGAAGGCGATCGGCTCGTCGGAGACGTTGCCCGATGTCATGACCAGGGCGACGCCGGGCACGCCGGTCAGCCGGGTCACGTCGGCGAGCAGCAGGTGGTGCAGGGGCGTGTAGGGGAGCATCAGGCCCAGGTCGGGCCCGTGGGGCGCGACCGACGGGGCGACCGCGCCGTCGACCCCCGCCCGCCGGCGGGCGATCACGATCGGCCGCTCGGGAGCGACGAGCAGCTCCCGCTCGGGCCCGGCGAGCTCGACCAGGCGGCGCGCCCCCTCCAGGTTACCGACCATCAGCGCGAACGGCTTGTCCTCGCGGTGCTTGCGCGCCCGCAGCGTGGCCACCGCGTGCTCGTTGTCGGCCCGGCAGGCCAGGTGGTAGCCGCCCAGGCCCTTGACCGCAACGATGCGGCCCGCCGTGATCGCCGCGGCCGTGGCCGAGATCGCGTCGCGGGGGTGCGCGACGGGCAGTACCGCCGACCACTCCGCCCCGACGTCGCGGCCCGGAGCCTCGATCAGCCGCAGCTGTGGTCCGCACCGGGCGCAGGCGACCGGCTGGGCGTGGAAGCGTCGGTCCAGCGGATCGGTGTACTCGGCCCGGCACTCGTCGCACAGCGGGAACCCGGCCATGGTGGTCAGCGGGCGGTCGTAGGGGACGTCGCGCACGATCGTGAACCGCGGGCCGCAGTTGGTGCAGTTGGTGAACGGGTAGCGGTGGCGACGATCGGCCGGGTCCAGGACCTCGGCCAGGCACTGGTCGCAGGTGGCGACGTCGGGCGAGACGAGCACCTCGGCGTGGCCGCCGCCCCGGCTGGGGGCGATGGTGAACGGGGTGGCGCCCGTCGGCTCGGCGTCGTCGACCCTGAGCCCCTCGACGCGGGCCAGCGGTGGCGCCTCGGCCGCCACCCGCTCGAGCAGGGCGTCGACGGCCGCGGCTGGGCCCTCGGCGTCGATCAGCACCCCGTGCTCGTCGTTGCAAATGAACCCGCCGAGGGAGAGCTCGCGGGCCAGCCGGTAGACGAACGGCCGGAACCCGACGCCTTGGACGGTGCCGTCGACCCGGACCCGGACCCGCCGGGCGACAGGCGGGTCTGTTTTGGCACCGGCGCTCGCACCACGGCGCCGCTGCGCTGCGCGGGATGGGCGGGTGCCGGCTTCCATCGCGTCCGCCTACTCGCGCTCGTCGCGTTCGATCAGCTCGCGCAGCACGTGGTAGGCGCCGGCCTGGGCTTCCTGGATGCGCGGGATGTGCTGGGAGCGGGTCACCACGACGTGGTCGGCCAGCTGCTCGGCGGCGATCCGCCCGCCGTCGTAGCCGACGAAGGCCAGCGTCCCCATGCCGCGGCTGCGTGCCTCGGCCAGGGCGCTGATCAGGTTGGTGGAGTTGCCGCTGGTCGACAGCGTGGCCGCCACGTCGCCCGCCTTGCCGTAGGCGATCACCTGACGCTGGAAGATCTCCTCGACGCCGACGTCGTTGGCGATCGCCGTGATGATCGACGGGTCCTCGGTGAGGTCGATGGCTCGGCGGCGCGGCCACCCGGCCACCGGCGGCCGCCGCAGGTCCGCGACCAGGTCCATGGCGTCGGTGGCCGAGCCTCCGTTGCCGAAGGCCAGCACCTTGTGGCCCGCGTCCAAGCGGCTGCGCAGGTCGGCCGCCGCCGCGACAAGGGTGTCGGCGTTCTCGGCGAGAGTCTGGGCGCGCAGCTCGCCGATCTCGCGCGCCTTCATCAGCACCGACGCCTCGACGTCGGCGAGCACCGCGTCCAGGTCGTGCTCGGACTCCGACAAGAACGGGTACAGGAAGCTCGACGCGCCGACCTCGTGGACCCGGGCGGCCTCGCGCCCTTCCAGCAGGCCGCGGTGGTCGAAGAACACGTGGACCAGCTCCCACAGCAGGTGGTAGAGCGTCTCGGTCAGCTCCTGGGCGACGAAGGGATCGTCGGCCGGGGGTTGGAAGGACCACTGCGCCGGGGTGCCCTCGGTGAACGCGACGGTCAAGCAGCCACGCCGCTCGGCCGCCTCTAGGGCGGCGGCGACCTGGGCGTCGGCGCCGGCCTCGTCGGCGTAGGCAAAGACGATGTCGTCGGGCTCGGCGACCAGGTCGACCTGGTCGGGCAGCGCGCCGCCCTCGGGAGCCAGTCCCAGGGCCGGCAGCGCCCGTTTGCCGACGATCACCGGATGCACGAACTCGACGGCGACGTGGCGGGCGTCCGAGCGCGCCGCGGGCGAGGAGCCGAGCGACAGCAGCCGCCCGCCCCGCGCAAACCGCTCGGCCATCCGGTGGCACAGCCGCGCCAGCCGCTCGGCCTCGGCCTCGAAGAACGCGGCGTTTGCCTCGGTACGGCGGGCGGCCAGCTCGCCGATCCGCTCGACCGCTCCTACATCGAGCGGATCTTGCGGTAGCGCCGCAGCTCCGGCAGCTGGGTGACCAGCAGCGCCACCGCCGCCAGCACCACCACGGCCACGATGACGATCAGGACCCACAGAAGTGCGCTCATCGTCGTTGATCACCCCCCCGGTCACGTTGCGCCCGCCACGGGACGGGCGACCCCCAGCAGCCAGTCACGCAGCTGGTCGATGTTCTCCGACGTCCGGGCGCTCACCTCGATCCGGCGCACGCCGGGGTTGACCGCATCGAGGTGGTAGTGGAACCGCTCGAGGTCGAAGTCGACGTGCGGGAGCAGGTCGATCTTGTTGAGGATCACCAGCTCACACGAGCGGAACATCAGCGGGTACTTCAGCGGCTTGTCCTCGCCCTCGGCCACCGAGGCGACCATGGCCCGCACGTCCTCGCCGATCCGGAACTCGGCGGGGCAGACCAGGTTGCCGACGTTCTCGACGACCAGCAGGTCGAGGTCGTCAAGCGCCAGGTCGTCGAGCGCCGAGCGCACCATGTTCGCGTCCAGGTGGCACTCGCCCCCGAAGCCCGGGTCGGTGTTCAGCTGCACCACCGGCACGTGCAGCGCGGACAGCCTGTCGGCGTCGGCGCTGCCCTGGACGTCACCCTCCAAGACCCCGACCCGGGTGTCGCCGGTCTCGGCCAGCAGCCGCTCCAGCAACGTCGTCTTGCCCGAGCCCGGGGCGCTCATCAGGTTGATCACGCGCACGCCCGCGCGATCGAAGTCGTCGCGGTTGGCCCGGGCGATCGTGTCGTTGGCGTCAAGCGCGCCGGCCGCCACGGTGATCTTCGTGCGGTGCATCTACATCGCCCTCATCTTCAGGTACCGCTTGGCCTCGGGCAGCTGCGTGTAGACCGCGCCGGCCAAGGCCAAGACGATGGCCAGCGCCACGATCCGGACCACGCCCGCCGGGATCTCGATTCCGTCGCTCACGTTGTGCCTCCCTCTGGTTGTCGGGTGTTCTGGTCGAGGAGCTCCGCCAGCACGGCGTCCACCGCCTTCTCGGCCTCGTCGAGCGCGGCGCGTACCGGCTCTGAGAGCGCCACGGCGACGTCTTCCTCTTCGCCGGTCATCTGGACCTCCGGCTCGCAACCGACGACCAGCAGCCGGTCGGGCACCGGCCCCAGCTCGCGAGCCAGGCGCATGACCTTCACCGGGTCCATGCCGTGGGTGTCCAGCGAGACCGGCCCGTCCTCGTCGACGTCGGGCTCGATCACGTAGACGGTCCCCGGCTCCTCGCCGCGGGGGGTGGCGTCGAGCAGGACCACGGCGTCGTAGCCGGCCCCCAGCGCGTACACAAGATCCATGCCGCGGATCCCCAGGTCCTTGACCTCCACGCCGTCGGGCACACCCCGCTCGGCCAGGCGGCGGGCCAGCTCGACGCCGAAGCCGTCGTAGGCCATGAACAGGTTGCCGATCCCCGCCACGAGGATCCGCGTGCGGGCTGCGTCGGCCTCGGCGGCCAGCGGCTCGATCTCCGCCGGGGTGAAGAAGAACCGGTGGCCGGGGCGGCGGTCGATCCCGAGGTCCTGGCCGGGGTCGCTGTCGACGGTGACCGTCAGCGTGATCGCGCCTTCGGTGTCCTCGAGCACCGCTTCGACCACCGCGGTCTGGCCGGCCAGCGCCCGGTCGAAGATGTCGCCGCTCGCTCCGGGGCGCAGCACGACCCGCGAGCCGCGGCCGATCTCGCGGCCGTCGATCTCGACCGTCGTGCGGCCCGTCGATTCGAGCTGCTCCCATCCGGGTGCCAGGCTCATCGGTGGGCCGGTCCCATGTCGCGGATCGTTCCGTGCAGGCGCATCAGATCGTCGCCGTCCATGGCCTCGGTGCGCTCGAGGATCTCCCGGGCCCGCGGGTCGGTGGCGCGCATCTCGGCCTTTTCGGCGTCGGTCATGGCAAGGATGGTCAGGGTCAGCAGCTGGTCGACCTCACCGCCGTCGAACAGGTCGCCCGGGCTCTCGGGCGCGATGCGGGGGTGATCCTCGAGGATGATCGGGGAGGCCAGGATCGTGGTGTGGTCGCCGCGTTCGGCGGCCAGCACGGGCCACAAGCCCTCGTTGTCGCACGCCTCGGCGTGTTCGCGCCGATCGGCTGGGGGGTCCGTGAGCGACACGAACGCGCCGGCCCCGGTGCGCAGCACGACGTGGGTGGAGCACAGCGTGTCCTTGAGCACGTCGTCGCGCCGGTCGCCGTCCCAGCTCGCGGCGTTGGCCACCTCGACGCCGATCCGGTGCAGGCCGGGCTCGAGCTCGGTGACCGAGGTCTCGATCACCCCGTGCAGGGCACGGTGGCTGCGCATCAGCGCCCCGGCCCCGCCGGCCAGCTGTTCGCGCTCGCTGGCGGCCTCGATCTCGACCGGTGTGCGCCCAGGCACCGCGCTGACTGCGATCTCGCGCTCGACGGCCTCCTCCCAGGTCAGGTACCGCTCGCCGTCGACGGTCAGCTCGTCGACCGGCAGCCCGTCGGGGTCCTGCACGGCGCGGTCGACGACCTGCAGGAAGCGCGCGGTGACCTCGACATCGGCGGGGTCGCCTTCGAGCAGGCATTCGGTGCGCAGGCGCGCCGGTCCCTCCGGCCAGCCCACCGGATACACGCCGCCCCAGGTGAACCGCTGCTGGTTTTTTAGCGCCGAGCGGCGGTAGGGAAACAGCACGTAGCCCTCGTAGAGCACCGCGTCGGCGATCGCGCGCACCGGGTCCTTGGCGGTCTGGTTCGGCTCGCTCACGGTGCACCCTCCGGGTCTGCGGCATCGGCCTCGAAGTCGGCCAGCAGCGAGTCGAGCACGGCGTCCCAGCTGGGCAGGGTGCGCTGCGCGCGGTAGGCCTGCAGGCGCGCAAAGCGGTCGCGCGACATCCGCAGCCAGGCCGCGTGCGGGAAGTGGCGGTCCATGGCCTCGCGCCACATCGACACGGGCAGGTCGAAGGTCGCCTCGCGGTCGAGCGGTACCCGGGCCACCCGCTGGGCGCCGTCGGGCCCGGCCCAGAACATCGTGCCGCTGAACAGGACCTCCAGCGGGATGACCCCGTCGGCCAGGGCCGACGCGTACCGGGCGTGGCTGACCTCGAAGTCGTACGTGCAGGGGAGGTTCAGCGGCGTCAGGCCCGTTCCCCGGAACCGCGGGACGGCCACCGGCACGTTCGCCCACAGCAACCCCTGCAGGCTGCGCGACCACTGCTCGGGCGCGCCGAACAGGTCGCGCAGGCGCACCTGCTCGTCGGGGTCGGGGTAGCTGCGGCGCCGCGGGGCGATCCGGATCTGGCAGTCGAGCAGCAGCGACTGCACGTCCCAGCGCGCGTCGGCGCTCACGCTCAGGGCGAGCGCGATCACCGGGGTGGCGGCGTCGCGCGGCGCCTGGGCGTCGGTGATCGTGAACTCCAGCTCCGGCACGGACGTCAGGCCGGCGAGCTGCTGGGGATCGACCGCCACGTCAGTGCGGAGTCAGGACCGGCATCGCGGGGTGCACGGGCTTGCGGGCGTCGGCGTTGACCCCCGTCGAGCGCTCGGGCGTCGCCCGTCCGTCGGGCTTGTGGCCGGCCTGCTTTTCGTACCGACCGGTCGCGTTGCCCTGGCTGATCCCGTCGATGTGCGACGGCAGGTCGGGGCTCACGTCGGGGCTGCCGGTTGTGAGGTTGTCGGTCATCTCGCCTCCTCGGCGGCCGGCACCGGGGAGGGGCCTGCCACCTTCGCTTGTCGTCGAAGTCGTGCGAAGAAGTCGTCGATCTCCCGCCATACCTCGGTGCCGCCGCCGAGGCCCTTCCAGGTGGCGCGGACCAGGCCCACCAGCGAGTAGCACTCGTCCAGCGGCACGAGCCAGTGGTCGCGGGCGTCGCGTGTCCGGTTGACCAGCAGCGCCTCGGTGTCGGCCGCCATGTCGGCGAGGACCGGGTTCGCGGCCTCGATGGTGTCCCAGGCGGCCAGCTCCAGCTGCGATTCGGTCGGCCCCATCGGGCTCGGGTAGTAGGCCATCACCTGCTCAGCGCCGGAGTGGCGGTAAAAGAAGGCCATGTCGACGGGGATGCGCAGGGCGTCCCAGGTGGCGTCGTCGAGCTCGAAGCCTTCGAGCGCCAGCCGCCGGTCGCCGATCAGCTTGTAGCGGCCCTCGCTCGCCGCCTTGCGGTCGAACAGCAGCGCGCAGGCCCGGCAGGCACACATCAGCTCGCGGCTGTCGGTGTCCAGCAGGTGCTTGTGGCCCGGCGGGATCGGCGCTGCGCACAGCTCGCACGCCTCCTCGACCGGGGTCTGGTCCTCGTCGGCGCGCTGCGCGCGGGCCAGCTCGGCCAGCCGGGAGCTCACACGGCACCTCCGACCGCGACCTTGGCGATCCCCGAATCGGCTACGAGCAGCGGCACCGGATCGAGGTGCAGTCGCGGCGAGTCCAGGCAGCGTCCGGCCCGGCGCAGGTCGTAGACCGACGAGCACTCCGGGCAGCGCAGCTCCGAGCCGGTCAGCTCCCCGGTGTCCAGCGAGGCCTGGCAGGAAGGGCAGGTGGGGCGGTAGGCGAACCGGTCCTCGCCGAGGGCCGCGAACAGCAGCGGCTCGCCGCCGACCGCGCGTATCAGCGTGCCGCCGTCGCGCAGCTCCGGTAGGCCGCCGACCACCGTCCACGGGTCGATCGCATCGGCTTTGCCGTTGCCGTTCGCCGCGACGGCCGCCCCGTTGCCGTTGCCGTTGCGGGTCGCCGGCACCGTGACCTGGGGCAGCGTCACCGTGGGCGCCGCCTCGTTGCCCTCGGCCTCGACCGTCTCGATCTCCGGGGCGTGGCGGCGGATCGCGTCCTCGACGGCCAGCTTCAGCGTCACGGCCGACGAGGGGCAGCCGTCGCAGCTGCCCTGCAGGCGCAGCCGGGCGACGGTGCCGTCAACGCCAAGCAGCTCGACGCCGCCCCCGTGGGATTCCAGGTAGGGGCGCACGGAGGCCAGCGCCTCGGCGATCCGCTCCTGCACCGAGGCCGGGTGCAGGTCGTGAACGACCAGCAGGTGCGAGATCAGGTGGTCCTCGCACAGCTCGGCCACCTGGTCGGGATCGAGGTGGCCGCGGATCCGGGCCAGCCCCTCGCCGTACAGCTCGACCAGCGCCCCGACCGCGCTCAGGGCAAGCTCGCGCGCCTCGGGGTCGGCGAGCTCCTCGAGCTCGCCGAGCAGGGACTCGACCTGCCCGGCCTGCGCGCTTGCCGTTGCCTCGTCCACCGGCTCAGCCGCCGTTGTTGTTGGCGCCGAACTGGGGCGAGTGGATCTTCTTGAGCGTCTTGCCCTTGCCCAGGTACATGTGCACCCCGCACGGCAGGCAGGGGTCGAAGCTGCGCACCGCGCGCATCACGTCGACCCCCTTGAAGTCGTCGGGGCCGTTCTCCTCGAAGATCGGCATCCCGGTGACCGCGTCCTCGTACGGCCCGAGCGTCCCGTAGGAGTCGGTGGGGCTGCCGTTCCACGGCGTCGGCGGGTAGGGGTGGTAGTTGGCGATCTTGCCGTCGCGGATCACCAGATGGTGCGAGAGCACGCCGCGCACCGCCTCGTGGAAGCCACAGCCGATGGCCTCGTCCGGCACGTCAAAGTCCTGGAACACCTTGGTGTTGCCGCTGCGGACCTCCTCCATGGCCTGGTCGAGGAACTCGAAGGCCATCGCCGCCGAGTAGGCGATGAAGTACGCCCGGGCCCGGTTGCGCTCCAGCGCGTTGGACCACTTGGGGATCTTCCACTGCAGCTTCATCTCGCCCATGTCGGGGCTGGCGGGCAGCGTGATGTCGACGCCGTCGCCGGTGGACTTGACGTACTGGGTGTCGACGAGCTTGGCCAGCGCCGTCGTCCACAGCCGCGCCAACGCGCCGCCGCCGGTGTCCAGCGCCAGGTGCTCGCCCTCGTGCAGCCACCGTGGGCTCATCACCCACGAGTAGTTTCCGCCCTCGAGGTCGCGCTTTTGGGGCTTGGGCAGCGTCGTCTGGTTCCACGGATGGCGCGGATCGATCTCGTTGCCCAGCGGGTCGCGCTTGACGAACATCTCCTCGCCGGTCCAGTCGTCGTAGAACGACGAGCCGAGCAGGATCCGCAGGTTGACGTTGATATCGACGAGGCTGGTGGTCACCAGCTTGCCGTCGATCACCACGCCGGGCGTGACCTTCATCGCCCGGCCCCACTTCTCCATGTTCTCGTAGCGGTAGTCGCACACGTCCGGGTCCTGGAAAGCGCCCCAGCAGCCGAGCTGGATCCGCCGCCGGCCGACTTCCTCGTAGCCCGGCAGGGCCTCGTAGAAGAAGTCGAAGATGTCGTCGTTCATCGTCACGGCCTTCTTGATGAAGTCCAGGCACCGCAACATCCGCGACAGGTAGTCGCTGAACAGGGTCGGGGTGGGCACCGTGCCCACGCCGCCCGGGTACAGCGTGGACGGATGCACGTGGCGTCCTTCCATCAGACAGAACATCTCCCGGGTGATGCGGGTGATCCGCAGCGCCTCCAGGTAGGTCTCCCCGGTGAACGGGTTGAACGAGCGCATCAGGTCGGCGATCGTGCGGAAGCCGTGCACGTCGGCGTGGTTGCACTCGGTCTTCTCGGCCTTCTCGAGGACGCTGGGGTTGGTCTCCTTGACCATCTGCTCGCAGAAGTCCACGAACACCAGGTTGTCCTGGAAGATCGTGTGGTCGAACATGTACTCGGCGGCCTCGCCGAGGTTCATGATGTGATCGCCCAGCGGCGGGGTCTTGATGCCGTAGGCCATGTTCTGCGCGTAGATCGAGCAGACCGTGTGGTTGTCGCCGCAGATCCCGCAGATCCGGCTGGTGATGAAGCCGGCATCGCGCGGGTCCTTGCCCTTCATGAACACGCTGTAGCCGCGAAACAGCGACGACGTGCTCTTGCACTGCACGACTTCCTTTTGCTTGAAGTCGATCTTCGTGTAGATCCCGAGATTCCCGATGATCCTCGTGATCGGGTCCCAGTTCATCGAGACGACGTTGCCCGAATCCGGCTTGATGGTCTCGCGCGTGGCCATGGTGTGCTCCTCTCTCGTTGGGCTCGCGCCTACCGGCCGGGCCGGAAGCGGGGGTTGTAGCCGGTGGTCAGCTCGTCACGGTTGTGACGCCACTTCGGTTCCTTGTCGAGGGTCTCGTTGGTGATGCTGCGCATCTTTCGGATGAACGCGCCGTAGGCGCCGGTCATCCCCGACGACAGGCGGCCGCCGGGCGGTTCGTCCATGAAGGGCATGAACTTGTCGGGGAAGCCGGGCATCGTGCAGCCGATGCAGATGCCGCCCACGTTCGGACAGCCGCCCACGCCGTTCATCCACCCGCGTTTGGGCACGTTGCAGTTGACGACCGGCCCCCAGCAGCCGGCCTTGACGAGGCACTTGGGCGAGTTGTAGTCCTTGGCGAAATCGCCCTGCTCGTAGTAGCCGGCGCGATCGCAGCCCTCGTGCACCGTCTTGCCGAACAGCCACGTGGGCCGCAGCGCCTCGTCGAGCGGGATCACGGGCGCCTTGCCGGCCGCCTGGTACAGCGTCCACAGCAGGGTCTCCATGAAGTTCTCCGGCTGCACCGGGCAGCCGGGGACGTTGATGATCGGCAGGTTGCCGGCCGAGTGGAAGTCCCAGCCGAGGTAGTCGGCCAGGCCCATGGAGCCCGTCGGGTTGCCCGCCATCGCGTGGATGCCGCCGTAGGTGGCACAGGTGCCGATGGCGACCACCGCCCACGCCTTGGGCGCCAGCTCGTCGAGCCAGTCGTTGATCGGCTTTGGCGAGCCGTCGGGGTAGTTGCCCATCGACGTCCAGTAGCCCTCCCCGTTGATGTTCTCGTTGGGAATCGAGCCCTCGACCACGAGCACGAACGGCGCGTCGAGCTCGTCGTTCGCGGCCTGCCAGAACGGCTTCATGAAGTCCTCGCCGCCGGTGGAGAACGCGAGCACCTTGTTGTGCAGGTGGACCTTGGGCAGGCCCGGCACGGCGCCACGGACGATGTCCTCCAGGGCAGGCTGGGAGGAGGCGGTGATCGAGACGGTGTCCCCGTCGCAGCTCATCCCCTCCGAGGTCCACAGGATGTACACCTCGTCCACGCCCGGGGTCTCGGGCGCACCGACCTCGATGCCCGGTCCTTGTGTCGCCGTTGCCATCTAGACCACCTCCTGCTCCACCCGCGGAGCGGTGTCGTTGAGTACCTCGATCGAATCCACCTGCAGTTCCTCGCCGGCCAGCACGGCGACGTCGAAGCGGCCGCAGCCGCCGCAGGCCAGCGGCAGCTCGTCGGTCGTCGTCTGCTCGTCGCACGCCTGGCACAGCACCACCGGGGTCACGGAAGTGACCCGCAGCTCGGCCCCTTCGGCCGGCGTGTCCTGTGAGGCGAGCTCGAAGGCGAAGTGAAGGGCCGAGGGCACGACCTGGCGCAGGTGGCCGACCCGCAGATCGACGGCCGCCACGCGCCGATCGCCGGCGTTGTCGACGGCGACACCGATCACTGCCTCGGCGATGGCGTACTCGTGCACGGTCGCCTCAGCAGATCCTCGGGAGGGGGTCGCCGGCCAGCATGTCCATGACGCGCCGGCCCCCGAAGGCCGTCTCGACCAGCACCATCTGCGGCGGGTCGGCGCGGACCTCGCCGATCTCGACCGCGCTCTCGCAACCGGGAACGGCCCGCAATGCGGCTAGCGCGTCGCCGGCGGCCTCGGCGGCGACGAAGGCGACGAAGGTGCCCTCGTTGGCCACGTACATCGGGTCCAGGCCCAGCAGCTCACAGGCACCCGTGACCTCGGGGCGCACCGGTACGTCGCCTTCGCGAACGTGCACGGCGATCCCCGAGGCACGGGCAAGCTCGTTCAGCGCCGAGGCGACGCCGCCGCGGGTGGCGTCGCGCAAACAGCGCACCCCGTCGCCCGCCGCGTCGAGCAGGGCGTCGACGGCCGGCCACAGCGGCCGCGTGTCCGAGGAGATCTCGGCGTCCAGAGCGAACTCGTCGCGGGCGAACATGATCGCCATGCCGTGGTCGCCGATCGGCCCCGAGACCAGCACCCGGTCGCCGGGCGTGATCGCGCGGGTGGACAGGGTGGCCCGCGGGTCGAGCCGGCCGACGCCCGTGGTCGTGATGTACATGGAGTCGCAGTGGCCGCGCTCGACGACCTTGGTGTCGCCTGAGACGATCTGGACGCCGGCCGCGTCCGCCGCGGCGGCGATCGCGTCGATCTCGGCGCGCAGCTCGCCCGCGTCGAGGCCCTCCTCGAGCACGAAGGCCAGCGTCAGGGCCTGGGGGCGCGCGCCGGCCATGGCGAGGTCGTTGACGGTGCCGTTGACCGCGAGCTCGCCGATCGAGCCGCCGGGGAAGCGGATCGGCTTGACGACGAAGGTGTCGGTGGACATATAGAGACCGATGCCAGTCGATTCCTCCGCTTCGCGTCCGGGGGTGCCGGGGCCAGCTGGTCGCGGGGGTACCTCGAAGTAGCCCGCGTCGCCCATCTCGGCAAGCGCGGCGCCGCCGTAGGCCGGGACGAACAGGCC
>JBPCPM010000071.1:0-44853 GCA_050999155.1 Solirubrobacterales bacterium | reverse complement strand
GGCCGGCGGCCACACGCTGGCCGCCCCGCCCGCGGCGCAGGACGCCGCCCGGCGGCTGCTCGCCCGTCCGCGCAATCCGCCGCTGGCCCAGGCCCAGGCCGAGGTGCTCGCCGTTGTGGCCTACCTGCAGCCGGTGTCCCGGCCCGAGGTCGCGCGGATCCGCGGCGTGGGCTCGGAGTCGGCCGTCTCGACCCTCGCCGAGCGGGGGCTGATCGAGGAGTCGGGCCGGTCGCGGTTCGGCGCGGTGCTGTACCGCACGACGTCGCTATTCGAGCGGCTTTTCGGGCTCGACGGGCTCGAGGAGCTGCCGGACCTCGGCCAGTTCGACCCCACGCCCGAGGAGGAGTCGGAGCTGCGCGACCGGCTGCTGCGCGCGGGCGAGCAGCGCGCAGGCGTCAACGGCTGAGGCTCAGGCTCCGGTCGGGATCGCCGCGCGGGCCGGCTTCGCCGGCCGCTCGACGGCGAGCTGCCCGCAGGCCGCGTCGATGTCGCGGCCGCGGGTCAGGCGCACGGTGGCCGGCAGGCCCTTGCGGCGCAGGGCGTCGCAGAAGCGGGTGATGGTCTCCCGCGACGAGCCGTCGTAGGTGCCGGTCGGGTTGAACGGGATCAGGTTGACCTTGTAGGACGCCGGGTGGAGGACCCGGGTCAGCGCGGCGGCGTGCTCGGGGCCGTCGTTGACCCCGTCGAGCATCACGTACTCGATGAACACCTTGCGGCGCCGGCGAGCCACGTACGCGTCGGTCGCGGCGATGACGTCGGCCATGGGGTAGCGGTCGTTCACGGGCATGATCTCGCTGCGCAGCTCGTCGGTGGCCGCGTGCAGGGACAGCGCCAGACGGACCTGCGTGTCGATCTCGGTCAGCCGCTCGATACCGGGCAGCCAGCCGACGGTGGAGATCGTCGTGCGCCGGGGCGTGATCCCGACCGAGGGCAGCCGCTCGCAGGCGGCCAGCACGGCGTCGAGGTTCATCATCGGCTCGCCCATGCCCATGAACACGAGGTTCGTGGGCTCGGTCTCCCGGCGGAAGTGCAGGACCTGGTCGAGGATCTCCCACTCGGTGAGGTTGCGCCCGAAGCGCATCGAGCCGGTGGCGCAGAAGGTGCAGGTCAGCGGGCACCCCGACTGGCTCGACACGCACAGCGATCGCCGCCCGTCGGCGTAGGGCATCATCACCGCCTCGATCGGGTGGCCGTCGGCCGTGTGCATCAGGGCCTTGCGGGTTCCGTCGGTGCTGTAGGCCTCGAAGGCGAGGCTCAGCGTGGAGAGCGGGACCTTCTCGGCCAGCTCGGCGCGCAGACCGGCCGGCAGGTCGGTCATCTGCTCATAGTCGCCGGCACCCCGGGCAAGCCACGCCCACACCTGCTGGGCGCGGTACGCGGGTTCGCCCCGGTCGGCGAGGGTGCGGTCGAGCAGCTCCAAGTCCACGCAGATCACGGTAGCGAGGCAGTCAGGCTCGCTCGCTGAACGGTTCTCCGGTCCCCAGCCGCGGAAATCGTTCAGCGAGCGGGGGAGGTCCTCGCGCTCTAGGTTCTCGGCATGCGACTGGCCAAGTACCTCGCCCACGCCGGGGTCGCCTCGCGGCGGGCCTCCGAGAAGCTGATCGCCAACGGGCGGGTCAGCGTCGGTGGCCACGTCGTCCGCGATCCGGCGCGCGACGTCGACAACACCAGCCAGGTCGCGGTCGACGGGGACCCCATCAGCCCCGAGGCACGCGAGACCTGGATGGTCCACAAGCCGGTCGGGGTCACCTCGACCGCGCACGAACCGGGGGAGAGGACCGCGGTCGTGGAGCTCGTCGACAGCCTGGCCCGGCTCTATCCGGTCGGCCGGCTCGACGTCGACTCGACGGGCCTGATCCTGCTCACCAACGAGGGGGAGCTGACCAACCGACTCACCCACCCCCGCTACGAAGTGCCCCGCACCTACATCGCCCACCTGCGCCGGCCGCCGACCGACAAGGCCCTGCAGAAGCTGCGCAACGGCGTGCAGCTCGACGACGGGCCGACCCTGCCCGCCGACGTGCGCCGCTCCGACGACCGGATCGTCGAGATCACCCTGCGCGAGGGCCGCAACCGGCAGGTCCGCCGGATGGCCGAGGCGATCGACAACCGGGTGGTCGCACTGCAACGGATCGCCTTCGGGTCGCTGCGGCTCGGGCGGATGGCCGTGGGTCAGGGCCGCCGCCTGCGCCCCGACGAGATGCGTGCCCTGTGGGAGGATGCGAACGCGATGCAGGCCCAGGGGTCCAACGAATGACGGCCGTCGATCCGTCGAGCCACCGGCTGTGGGCGGTCCGGGGTGCGACAACCGTCGCGGCCAACGACCGTGATCAGGTGCTCGAAGCCACCAGCGAGCTGCTCGGCGAGCTGATCTCGGCGAACGAGCTACAGCCCGAGCGGATCGTCAGCGCCATCTTCACCTGCACGGAGGGGCTCGACGCCGAATTTCCCGCCGTGGCCGCCCGCCGGCTCGGGTTCAACACCGTGCCGCTGTTGTGCACCCGGGAGATCGACGTGCCCGGATCGCTGGCCAACGTGATCCGGGCGATGATCCACTTCTACGGGGATCCCGGCCTCGAGCCGCGGCACGTCTACCTGCGCGAGGCGCGGAGCCTGCGCAGCGATCTCGCCGCGCCGCAGTAGCCGGCCCGGCCCCGGCCGCGTCCGGGCGTCAGATCCGGCGCAGCAGCCTGGCGATCAGCGAGCCGGCCACGAGGTAGACCAGCATCGCGATTCCTTCGTTGACCGCAGTCTGGACCTTCTCGTTGTCGAGCTTGAACAGCTTGAGGAACGGGTCGGCGAAGAACTCGGCCGCATCGGTGAAGAACTTGACGATGTCGTTGCCCGTGTTCGCCTCGAACACCACGAGCAGGATGTGGATGCCGATGATCGCGGCGATGATGCCGACGACGAGCATGATGATGCTGGCGATGATCGAACCGATGCCACTCATGGGGCTGACTGTAGCGGCGGATGGGAGGCGGTGCGCCGGTTCGCGGGGCCGGAACCATCGGGCTCCGGCTACGGTCGCCGCGACAAGTGGGCTCAGCGGGCTTTCCGCGCTCGAGCCAGCGGGTGCCTGCGTGGCGCACCGCGCCGCCGCCCGGGTTGAGGGGCCGGCGACTCAGCCCAGCGCCCGCACCAGCAACGGCAGACCGGCGAGCACCGCCACTAGGCCCACTGGCGTGGCGATCTGCGTTGCGCGGCCGCCCCAGTGGCCGGCGATGCGGGCGTGCAGGTCGCGCGGAAGCTGGTCGGAGCTCATGGCCGCAGCGTAGTCGCTGGTGGCCGGCGCGAGCATCAGGGGTCCACCCGGCCGGTGGGCGGAGACACCCACGTTTTGCCCCACGGGCCCTACCCGGCACAATGGTCTGCTCATGGCTGCGACCTTCACCGACAAGCTCCAGCGCCTGACGCCGTATGAGGCGGGGATGGGCGTCGATGACGCCCGCTCGAGGTTCGCGATCGACGACGTGGTCAAGCTCGCCTCCAACGAGTCGCCCACCCCGGCCCACCCCGACGTGATCGAGGCCGTCCGGCGGGCCGCCGCCGAAGGCCTCAACCGCTACCCTGAGGCCGGCGCGACGACCCTGCGCAAGCGGATCGCCGAGCGGTTCGAGCTCGAACCGGGCGACGTCACCGTCGGCAACGGCTCGTGCGACCTGTTGCTCGCCGCCGCCGAGGCGCTGCTGGAACCGGGTACCGAGGTTGTCTACGCCTGGCCGTCGTTCTCCATGTACCCCTACCTGCCCGGGCTCTCGGGCGCGACGGAGGTCCGCGTCCCGCTCGACGAGACCTGGCGCCACGACCTCGACGCCATGGCCGCCGCCGTCGGCCTGGACACGCGGCTCGTCGTCGTCTGCAACCCCAACAACCCGACCGGCACCTACATCCAGACGCCGGAGATCGACGCCTTCGTGTCCGCTCTGCCCGACCACGTCACCGTGGTCCTCGACGAGGCCTACGTCGAGTTCCAGGCCCTGGAGGACCCCGACGCCTCGATCGACCTGCTGAAAAAGCACGCGAACCTCGTCGTCCTACGCACCTTTTCCAAGTGCTACGGCCTGGCCGGCCTGCGGATCGGCTACGCGCTGGGTTCGGCCACCCTCCGCTCCGCCCTGGACGCCGTCCGCCAGCCGTTCTCGGTCAACCACCTGGCCGCGGTGGCCGGAGCCGAGGCCCTGCGCCACGGCGATGATGTGATCGCCCGGGTAGAGCGCAACCTCGTCGAGCGGATGACCGTCGAGGAGGCGCTCGACGACCTGGAGATCGACCGGGCCTCCAGCCAGGCCAACTTCAGTTGGTTCTCGGTCGGCTCGCGTGACGAGGCCGAGGTCTTCCAGGGCCTGGCCGAGCGCGGGATCATCGTCCGTGGCGGCACCGGCCTCGGCGCCGAGGGCCACCTGCGGGTCACCTACGGGACCCGCGCGGAGAACGAGCGATTTATCGAGGCGCTGAGCGCCCTCTGGCGCTGAGCGCACGGCTCGCGCTGCCAGCTTCACCTACCCCTTCGAAGAAAGAGAACCCAATCCCATGATGATCGTGATGAAGCCCCACGCCCGGCAGGACCAGATCGACGCCGTCGTCGAGCGCGTGGAGTCGGTCGGCTGCTCTGCCCACGTGTCGCCCGGCGAGGTCCTGACCGTGATCGGCGCCATCGGCGACCGCGACTCGGTCGCCGGCCTCGGCCTCGAGGGCGCCCCCGGCGTCGACCAGGTCGTGCCGATCCAAAAGCCCTACAAGCTCGCCTCCAGCCAGTTCCGCAAGGGCGAGCCGTCGGTGTTCGACATCGGCGGCCGGCAGGTCGGCGGCGGCAACTTCGCCCTGATCGCCGGGCCTTGCACGATCGAGAGCCGCGAGCAGACCCTGGCCGTGGCCGATGTCGTCGATCAGGCGGGCGTGACGATGTTCCGCGGCGGCGCCTACAAGCCGCGCAGCTCGCCCTACAGCTTCCAGGGACTCGGCCAGGAGGGCCTGAAGCTGCTGGCCGAGGCCAAGGAGCGCACGGGCCTGCCCATCGTCACCGAGCTGATGGATGTCCGCGATCTCGAGGACGTGCTCGAGGTCGCCGACGTGATCCAGGTCGGCGCACGCAACATGCAGAACTACAACCTGCTCGCCGAGATCGGCCGCTCGGGCCGCCCGGCGCTGCTCAAGCGCGGGCTGGCCGCGACGCTCGACGAGCTGCTGATGGCCTCCGAGTACATCCTCAAGGAGGGCAACGAGAAGGTCATGCTCTGCGAGCGCGGCATCCGCACCTACGAGCAGGCCTACCGGTTCACGCTGGACCTCCTGGCCATCCCGGCGCTCAAGGAACTCACCCACCTGCCGGTGATCATCGACCCCAGCCACGCCGCCGGACGCCGCGACTGGGTCAAGCCGATGTCGCTGGCCGCCGCGGCCGCCGGCGCCGACGGGATCATGGTCGAGGTCCACAACGAGCCCGAGAAGGCCATCTGCGACGGACCGCAGGCCCTGTCGACCGAGGTGTTCGCCGACTACGCCGAGCAGGTCGAGCGCGTCGCCGAGATCGCCGGCATGGCCGTGTCCCGGGTGTGACCCGCGGGCGGCGCTCATGAAGCTCGCCGTTCTCGGCGTCGGGCTGATCGGCGGATCGATCGGGCTCGCCGCGCGAGAGCGGCTGGGCGCGTCGGTGGCCGGGTACGACCCCGACCCGTCGACCCTGCGCCTCGGATCGGTCAACGGCGCGCTCAGCCGCAGCTGCACCAGCGTCGAGCAGGCGTGCGCCGGCGCCGATGTCGTTCTCTGCTGCGCGCCCGTCGGCCGGCTGCCCGACTTGGTCGGCCAGGCGCTGGTGGCCTCCGGATCCAAGGCCGTGGTCACCGACGTCGGCTCGGTCAAGGGCGAGCTGTGTCGTGCTCACAGCTCCGACGAGCGGTTCATCGGCGGCCATCCGCTGGCCGGGGCGGAAACGGCGGGAATCGAGCACGCCCGGGCCGACCTGTTCGACGGGGCCCGCTGGTACCTGACGCCCGGGTCGGGGACGCGCGGGACGCTGTACGACCGCCTCCAACGCCTGATCGCCGACCTCGGCGCTCGACCCCAGGCCATCGACGCGGAAACCCACGACCGCGAGCTGGCCACCGTCAGCCACCTGCCCCACGTGCTGGCCAACGTCCTGGTGTCGCTGGCCGCGACCGCGCCCACCGAGGGTGACCGGCCGACCGAGATCGGTCCCAGCTTCCGCGACGCCACCCGGGTCGCCGGAGCCAACCCCGCGATGTGGCGCGACATCTTCCTGGCCAACGGCCCCGCCCTGGCCACCGCGCTCGACACGGCGGTCGATCAGTTGCGCGATGCCTCCGAGCTGGTGCGTGCGGGCGACGACACGGCGCTGCTCGAGTGGATCGAGCAGGCGCGCGCCGACCGAGCCCGGCTGGCGGCAGGACGTGGTGACGCGGGCCCGGCCCAGGAGCTGCGGGTCACCGTGGCCAACCGTCCCGGCGTGGTGGCCGAGCTTGCGCTCGCCCTAGGCCGGGCCGGCGTGAACATCGAGGACATGTCGCTGCACCCCGCCCACGACGGACAGACGGGCGCGATCAGCCTCTGGGTAACCGGCGACCAGGAGACCGCGCGGGCCCGCGAGCTCGTGCAGGGCCTCGGCCACGCCGTCACGCGGAGTGGGGGGCAGGGCTGACCGTGCGCCGGCGCTTCGAGCCCTCCGGCCCCCTGCGCGGTGAGCTCTCGGTGCCCGGCGACAAGTCGATCTCCCACCGCGCCGCCCTGCTCGGTGCCATGGGCAACGGCGCGACTGATGTGACCGGCTACCTCGATGCGGCCGACACGGTCTCGACGCTGGAGGCGGTCCGGGCGCTGGGCGCCCGCGTCGACGGCGCACCCCCGAACCTGACCATCCACGGGGTCGGTCTCCGCGGGGCGGGCTCGGCGAGAATCGACGTGGGCAACGCGGGCACGCTCATGCGCCTGCTGCCCGGGTGGCTGGCCGGGCAGCCGGGCGGATCGTGGACGCTCGACGGCGACGCCTCGATCCGCCGCCGGCCCGTCGACCGCATTGCCGACCCGCTCGCGCTGATGGGCGCCCGGCTCGAGCACGCCGACGGACGACCACCGCTGACCGTCCACGGCAGCCCGCTGCAGGGCATCGAGTACGCGATGCCCGTGGCCAGCGCCCAGGTGAAGTCCTGCCTGTTGCTCGCCGGCCTGATGGCCGACGGCGAGACCCGGGTCGTCGAGGAGATCCCGTCCCGCGACCACACCGAGCGGATGCTCGCCGCCTGCGGCGTCGAGCTGCAGGTGACCGACGGTGCCGACGGCCACACCGTGGCCGCCACCGGCGGTCAGGCCGTCGAGCCTCCGCCGCTGGAGGTCCCCGGGGACCTGTCGTCCGCCGCGTTCTGGCTGTGCGCCGCGGCGCTGGTGCCCGGCAGCGCCGTCTGCGTCCGCGACGTGGGCGTCAACCCGGGCCGCACCGGCATCCTCGACGTGCTCGGGCGGATGGGGGCCCAGGTCACCGTCTCGGAGCCGCGAACCGTGGCCGGGGAGCCCCGGGCCGACGTGGAGGTGGCACACGCGTCGCTGCAGGGCACCACCGTCCCCGCGGACGAGGTGCCCGCGGTCATCGACGAGCTGCCGCTGGTGGCGTTGCTCGGCGCGCTCGCCGACGGCACGACCGAGGTCCGGGGCGCCGAGGAGCTGCGGGTCAAGGAAAGCGATCGGATCACCGCGGTCGTCGAGGGCCTGCGTGGGCTCGGGGCCGACTGCGAGGCCCGGGACGACGGTTTCGTGATCGCCGGCGGGGCGCAGCTGGCGGGCGGCACGCTCACGACCGGCGGGGACCATCGGCTGGCCATGCTCGGCGCGATCGCCGGCCTCGCTAGCCGCGATGGCGTGGTGGTCGAGGGCATGGAGGCGGCCTCGGTGAGCTACCCGGATTTCGAGCGTGACCTCGGGCGGCTCGCGCACGCTAGGGTCAACGGCTGATGGACTCCGTCCAGGAACCCGCCGTCTCCGCAACCGGTCTGCGCCAGTCGGCGCTCGCCCACGCCGACGAGCGCGACCTGATGAACCAGGCGGCTGAGGGCGACACCGCCGCCCGGGGCCAGCTGATCGAGCGCTACTTGCCGCTGGCCCGCCGCCTGGCCGCCCGCTACAAGCGCGCCGGCGAGCCGCTCGACGACCTCTTCCAGGTCGCGTCGATGGGCCTCGTCAAGGCCGCCGAGCGGTTCGACGCGAGCCGCGGCACGGCGTTCTCCAGCTACGCGGTGCCCACCATCCTCGGCGAGCTCAAGCGCCATTTCCGCGACCGCGGGTGGACGATCCACGTCCCCCGCGAGCTGCAGGAGCGCGTTCTGGAGATCGACCGCACCGTCGACGAGCTGTCGACCGAAATCGGCCGCTCCCCCTCGGTCCGGGAGATCGCCGACCGCCTCAACGTGAGCACCGAGGCGGTGCTCGAGGCGATGGAGGCCTCCAGCAAGCACGAGCCGAGCTCGCTGGACGAGACCCGCCGCTCCGACGACGGCACCGGCGCACCGGTCTCCGAGTCGGTGGGCGGTGACGACCCGGGCTACGAGGTCGTCGAGTACGGCGCCGCCATCGAGGGCACGCTGAACTCCCTCTCGGATCGGGACCGCAAGATCCTGCACCTGCGCTTCGTCGAGGACCTCACCCAGTCGGTGATCGCCGGTCAGGTCGGCGTCTCCCAGATGCACGTCTCGCGGATCATCCGCCGCTCGCTGGACCGGCTGCGCGACGCGGCCGAGCCGGTGGACGACGCGGCGTAGGAACGCCACCTACGTCGCGCGCAGCACCAGCAGCGCGATGTCGTCGGCCAGCGCGCCGCGCTCGAAGCCGAGCACGGCCTCCTCGATGCCGGCCGCGATCTCCTCCGCCGTGCCACCGGCGAGCCGGCACGCCGCCTGCTGGAGCCGCTCGGCTCCGAAGAACCGGTCCTCGTAGCTGCGGCCGCTGGGCGACCGGGCCTCGGTGATGCCGTCGGTGTAGAGGACCAGCGCGTCCCCGGGGGACAGGACGCCGCGGACATCGTCGAGCTGGACTTCCGGCTCGACGCCGAGCATCAGCCCGCCGCACTCCAGCCACTCACAGGACCCGTCCGTGCGCACGAGCAGGGGACGCGGATGGCCGGCCGACGCGGCCTCAAGCTCGATGCCGCCGTGGGGCAGCGGGGTGAGGTTCGCGCACAGCGCCGTGCACAGCCGGTCCGAATCGCCCGAAGACATGACGCTGTTGAGCGTCCGCAACACCGCCGACGGGGAACGCCGGCCCAGGGCACCGGCGCGGATCGAGTGCCGGGCCAGCGAGGTCACCGCCGCGGCGTCGGCGCCCTTGCCGGCCACGTCGCCGATCGCCACCGTCCAGGTCGGCTCCGCAAGGCTGAACACGTCGTAGAAGTCGCCGCCGACCTCCAGAGCTTCGGAGGCAGCGTGGAACCGGGCGGCGAGCTGCAGCGACGGGACCTCGGGCAGGCTCGGGGGCAGCAGGCTCTGCTGGAGGGTGGAGGCCACGCGCTGGTACCGGGCCTCGCTGGCGCGCAGCTCCTGCTCGCGGCGGCGATGGAGGATGAACGCGCCGACCTGATCGCCGAAGCCCATCATGTCGTCGAGCAGGGTCTCGTCCGGCTGGCGGATCTGTCCCGCCAGGAACTCGAAGACACCGACCTCCTGGTTCTCGGCCGTGATCGGGAACCACAGGCCGCTGTGCAGGCCGGCCTCGTCGGCTTCGTCGCGCCGGAAGAACCGTGTGTCGCTGACGATGTCGCTGCGCCACCGTGGCCCGCCGCCGGCCATCACCATCCCCGGGTAGTCGGCACCCACCTCGAGCGCGAGGTCCCGGGTGACCGTGGCGAACGCGTCGACCCGGGCGCCGGGGGCTGTCCACAGCTCCAGGCAGCGCAGCGAGCCATCGGAGTCGCTCGGCGTCCACAACGAGCCGACCTCCCAGCCCGTTGCCCGGCAGATCGCCTCGAGGATCTGCGGCGCAGCTTGCTCGAGCGTTGCCGACCGCGCCAGCGCGCTCATCGCGTCGTGCTGGGCCGACACCCGCCGCTCGTCGCGACGTCGCTCGATGGCCAGGGCCATCACGTTGGCCACCGTCTCGACAAGGGCCGCGTCGTCGTCGTCGAAGCTGCGGTCCTCGCGGGAGAACGCCGCGAGCACGCCGATCGGCCTCCGGCCGCCGGGGATCACGGCCGACACGGCGCATCGGACCTGCTGAGCGGCGACCAGGGAAGAGATCGTGAACCGCGAGTCGTTGTGCACGTCGTGGCTCACGACCGGGTGGTCCTGGCTGAGCGTGAAGCCCGGCAGGGAGGCCAGGCCGCCCGTGGCCCGCGCCTGGCCGAGGTCCTCGGCCTGCCAGCCGATCCCCGTGCGCAGGACCAGGGACCGCTCGTCGGGAAGCAACTCGAAAAGCCCGACGACCTCGACCTCCAGCGCATCGGCCACGCTGGCGCACGCGCGGTTGAGCAGCGGGTCGAAGTCGCCCCCCGCGAGCGCGTGCAACCCGAGGTCGGCGATCAGGCGCTGGCGGGCGATGCGATCGGCCGCGCGGTCGGGGGATGAGGTCGATGCCTGGTTCACGAGTCCTCGCCCAGGATAAAACGGGACGCTCCCCGGGGGTACCGAACGTCGCCGACGAGGCGCCCCGACGCAGGCGAAAAACGCCGAGGACCGGCAGAAAAGGCCGCTTGGAGCGCACTCGGCTACGTGGCCGCCGGTGTTTAGCGGCACGTGGGCCACGGGTATCCCGCGGGGGTGAAGCAGAGCCAGATTGCCGTCGACTCCCACGGGGAGGTCGTGATCGTGACCCTGCACGGGGAGCACGATCTGCACACATCGAAGGAACTAACCCAGCGCCTCGACGAGGCGCTGGCCTCGGGCGCTGCCGTCGTCGACCTGACGGAAGCCGAGTTCGTCGACTCGTCGATCCTCGGCGCCATCGTCAACGCCCGCCGCCGGGCAGCCGACGCCGACCGGGGCTTCGCCGTCGCGCTCGAGGGCGAGGGTCAGCCCGGCGTCCGGCGGGTCCTCGAGGTCAGCGGCCTGTCGACCGCCCTGCCCGTGCACCCCTCCGTCGAGGCGGCGAGCAGCGCCGCCCGCGCCCAGCCCGATCCCGTATGAGCGTCACTGCCCCCGAACTCAGCGAAACGGCAGGCGAACTGCGGCTTGCCGTCCCGGCCACGAGCGAGAACGTCGCCGTCGTCAGGCAGGCCGTCGCCGGCTTGGCCGAGGCGCTGGACATGGGACCCGATCGGGTGGCCGACCTCAAGACCGTGGTCTCCGAGGCCTGCATGAACGCCGTTGTCCACGCCTACCCCGAGGCCGGAGGTCCGGTCGAGCTGGTCGCCCGCCCGTCGGCCGACGAGCTCGAGGTCGCTGTCCGCGACTTCGGCCGCGGCATCGCCCCGCGGCCCGGCGATTCCTCCGACGACTCGCTGCGGCTGGGGCTCTCGCTGATCGCAGCCATGAGCGACCGCTTCCAGATCCGCGGCGGAGCTGGCCGCGGCACCGAGATCACCGCCGTCTTCAGCCGGGCCGAAGCTGCCGTCCACAGCCCGGAGATCACCCCGCTGGTCGATGCCCCCGAGACAGAGTGCGCCGTGCTCGAGACCACCGGCGACGCCATGGCCCAGCCCATGCTCGGCCGCATCGTCTCGCTGCTGGCCGCCCGCGCCGACCTGTCGGTCGACCGGATCAACGACGCCCTGCTGCTCAGCGACGCCCTCTCGGCGCGAGGAGCGGGCGAGCAGGCAGACGAACCGGTGCGGTTCGAGATCGGCGGCGACGAGGACGGCCTGAGCTTCCACGTGGGTCCCCTGGCGGTCGGTGGGGCCCAGCGCCTCATCGACGGGCTCTCGCTTCCGGGTATCGGAGGCTCGCTGAGCGTCCTGGCCGACAAGGTCGAGGTCGACGACCGCGGCGACGCGGAGTTTCTCGCCCTTTGGATCCGCGGCGCAGCGGCCGGCACGGCCAGCCGCGACCCCGAGCCCGCCTGAGCCGCACTACGCTCCCGTCCGGGAACGCCGCCGCGTCCCCGGACCCCTAGGAGTTCTGCATGCTGATCGCCATCGACGGTCCCGCCGGGGCCGGGAAGTCGACCGCGGCCCGAGCCACCGCGCACCGCCTCGGCTTCTCCTACCTCGATACCGGGGCCATGTACCGCGGCGTGGCCCTGGCTGCGCTCGAACGGGGCGTGCCCCTCGACGACCCTGCCGCGCTCGGCGCGCTGGCCCGCTCCCTGCAGTTCGAGCTCGGCAGCACCGTGCGCGTCAACGGCGCGCCCGTGGGGGATCGCATCCGCTCGCCGCAGGTCACCGACGCCGCCTCTCGGGTCGCCCAGGTCGAGATGGTGCGCGGCGCGCTGGTCGCCGCCCAGCGGTCGATGATCGCGCGAGGCCGCTACGTCGCCGAGGGTCGGGACGTCGGGACGGCCATCGCCCCCGAGGCCGAGCTGAAGGTCTTTCTCACCGCGTCCGACGAGGAACGGGCTCGCCGCCGGGCAGCCGAGAGCGGGGAGGACGCCTCGTCCGTGCTTGCCGCCCAGCGCACGCGCGACGCCCGCGACAGCGGGCGCGCCCATGCCCCGTTGCGGCCGGCCCGCGACGCGGTGACGCTCGACTCGTCGGGCCTCGACGCGGAGGCCGTCGTGGACCGGATCGTGGAGCTGGCGCGCGAGCGGGGACTCGTGTGAGCATCCCCGCGGTCGCGGTGGTCGGCTACCCGAACGTCGGCAAGAGCACCCTGGTCAACCGGCTCATCGGCCGCCGCGAGGCGGTGGTCGACGCCGAGCCCGGCGTCACGCGGGACCGCAAGGTCCTGGTCTGCGAGTGGGCCGGCCGGCGGTTCTCGGTCATCGACACCGGGGGCATCGACCTCGAAGATCCCGACGCGCTCGCCGAGGACGTCCAGGCCCAGGCCCGGCTGGCCGTCTCCGAGGCCCAGCTCGTGCTGCTGGTCGTCGACGTGGCGGGTCTGCGCCCCGGCGACACCGAGCTGGCCGATTTCCTGCGCCGGCAGGGCACCCCGACGCTGGTGGTCGTCAACAAGGTCGACGACCCCGCCGCGACCACCTGGGCGACTGCCGAGTTCCACGCGCTGGGCCTGGGCGAGCCACTGGCCGTGTCCGCCACGCACGGGATCGGCTCCGGGGACCTGCTCGACGCCATCGCCGCGGCGCTGGGCACGGTCGACGATCCCGAGCCGGAGCCCGAGCGGGTCGCCGTCGCGGTCGTCGGCCGGCCCAACGTGGGCAAGTCCTCGCTGGTCAACCGCTTCCTCGGGGAAGAGCGGGTGATCGTCTCCGACCGTCCCGGGACCACCCGAGATGCGATCGACACGCCGCTGACCGTGGACGGCCGCGACATCCTGCTCGTCGACACCGCCGGCCTGCGCCGACGGGCCAAGGTCCAGGGCGCCGACGCCTACGCCCAGATGCGCACCGAGACGGCGGCCCGTCGTGCCGACGTGGCCATGGTGGTCTGCGACGCCTCCGAAGGGATCACGGCCGACGACCTGCGAGCCGCCGACCTGGCCATGCGCACCGGGTGCGCGAGCCTGCTGGTCCTCAACAAGTGGGACATCGGCAGCACCGACCTCGACGACGCCAAGGGCCGGGTCGGCCGCAAGATGCGTCAGCGCCCGCCGGTGATGACCGCGTCGGCCGCCACCGGGCGCAACGCGCCCAAGCTGCTGATCGAGGCCGTGCGCCTGGCCGACCGGCGGGACGACCGCATCGCCACGGCCGAGCTCAACCGGTTCTTGTCGGACGTGACCGCGCGCCGCCAGCCGCCCCAGCGCCGGGGCCGGCGCCTGCGCGCCTACTACATGGCCCAGGTCGACCGGAGCCCTCCCCGGTTCCAGGTGTCGGTCAACGACCGCCTGCTGCTCACCCGGGACTGGGCGCTGTTCTTCGAGAACCAGCTGCGCGAGCGCTACGCCCTGGAGGGCATCCCGCTGATCATCGATTTCGTGCCTCGGGAGGGGCGAGCCCGGCGGGGCGACCGAAGCGGTCAGCTATAAAGGCCAGCCGTGCCCGGCGTGCTGACCAACCGCATCCACCCCCGCGTTGCCCTGCGCTGGTGGCAGCTGCTCGCCGTCGCGGCGGTGATCGTTGCCTACGTCGTGCTGCTGCGTCCCGCATCGGGATCCGACGCCACCGCCGACGCCCAGGAGTTGATGCCGTCGGACGTGATGCTCTACGTCGCGATCGACCTCGACACCGACGCCGAGCAGTACACGAAGATGGCGGCGATCCTCAAACGGTTCCCCAGCTTCGACGCGGTGCGCGGGGTCGCCCTGGGCCGGATCACCGGACCCTCGGACGAGACGTTTGCCTTCGACAAGGACATCCGGCCCTGGGCCGGGGACAGCGCCACGGTGGCCGTGGTTCCGGGCAAGGCGAGCCGGCCGCAGTCGCTGCTGGCGATCGACGTCGACGACGAAGGCAAGGCCAAGGAGTTCCTCGACGGCCTCAAGGCCAAGCCGACAGTCTCCAAACACCGAGGCACCGAAATCCGTGCCTATGCGCCCGACTTCGTCACCGCCTTCGCGGGCGATTTCCTCGTGGTCGGGGAGGCCGACACCGTCAAACGCACGATCGACCTGGCGGACGGGCGCGGCGGGTCGCTGGCCGACAACGCCCAGGCGCAGCGCGCGCTCGACGGCGTCGCCGCCGAACGGGTAGCGCTGGCCTACGCCTCGCGCGACGGAGTGCGCGATGTCCTGCTCGAGGGCTCGGGGGCGCTCGCCCAGCTCGGCGGCGTCATCGACCACCCGGCGCTGCAGGCAACCGCGGCCGCGATCACCGCCCGCGACGGCAAGCTGGTGGTCAGCCAGCACAGCGCCCTGGACGCCAAGGCCAACAAGGACCGTCCGGCCTACGGCGCATTCCCCTCGTTCGAACCGACCCTGGACTCGGAGGTCAGCGGCACGTCGTTCCTCTACCTCGGCGCGGCGGATTTCGACCGCACCCTGGACCGGCTCCTGGGCCAGGCCGGGGTGTCGATCCCGGGGTTCGGCGACCTGTTCGAGCGGTTCCGCAAAGGCCTTGGCAAGGAAGCTCGCGTCGATCTGGAGAAGCAGCTGTTCCCGCTGCTCAAGGGCGAGGCGGCGATCAGCGTCGCGCCGGGCCAGCCCGCGCCTGTGGTCACCGCCGTGATCGACGACGTCGACGAGAAGAAGGCGCGCAGCGTGCTGGCCAGCCTGCAGGGGCCGATCATCAAGGCGATCCAGCCCGGAGAGGGGCAGCGGGCCGCCCAGTTCGCGGAGTCCGACGTCGGCGGGGTTCGCGTGAACTCGCTCCAGCTGACGCCCACGATCAACCTCTCCTACGCCCTGTTCGAGGGTCAGCTGGTGATCACCACCGACCCCCAGGGCGTCGAGCGGATCCGCAAGAACCGCGAGCCCCTCGCGGATTCCGACGGCTACAAGTCGGCCTTCGCAGGCGCGCCTGATGAGGCCGCCACGGTAGTCTTCGTGGACCTCGCGACGTTCGTCGATCTCGCGGTGGGGGCGGGCCTCGGACAGGATCCGGGCTTCGGGCTCATCCGCGACGATGTCGAACGACTTCAGGCATTGGGCGTGACCGTCCAGGGCAGTGAGGCAGATCTGGACGTGCGGGCCACGCTGACCATTCGGTAGCGGCCGGGTTCGCGCGCGACGGCCGGCGCACGCCGGGCAAACGACGCGGAAGGACGCGAATGCAAGCGGGCAAGCTCTCCGACAACGAGTACCTGTTCACCTCGGAGTCGGTCACCGAGGGTCATCCGGACAAGATGTCCGACCAGATTTCCGACGGCGTCCTCGACGCCGTCCTGGCCCAGGACCCCGAGGGTCGGGTCGCGTGCGAGACGCTCGTCAACACCGGCCTGATCGTCATCTCCGGCGAGATCTCCACCTCGGCGACGATCGACATCCCGAAGATCGCCCGCGAGACCGTGCGCGGCATCGGCTACGACAACGCCGAGTACGGCTTCGACTGCGACACCTGCTCGGTGCTGGTGGCGCTCGACGAGCAGTCCGCCGACATCGCCCAGGGCGTCGATACCGCGTACGAGAACCGCGCCGAAGGTGGGAGCGACGAGCTCGACGAGGCCGGGGCCGGCGACCAGGGAATGATGTTCGGCTACGCCTCGAACGAGACACCGCAGTTGATGCCGCTGCCGATCTTCCTGGCCCACGGCCTGTCCAAGCGCCTGTCGGAGGTCCGCAAGGACGGCACGCTGGACTACCTGCGCGCCGACGGCAAAACCCAGGTCACCGTCCGCTACCAGGACGAGAAGCCGGTCGAGGTCACCCAGATCCTGATCTCCACCCAGCACGGCGAGGGCATCGACTCCCAGAAGACGATCAAGCCCGACCTGTGGGAGCACGTCATCGAGCCGGTGCTGAGCAACTTCACCGACCTCTACGACGCCGACACGCTCAAGGAGAACCTGCTGGTCAACCCGACCGGCAAGTTCGTCATCGGCGGCCCCATGGGCGACTGTGGCCTTACCGGCCGCAAGATCATCGTCGACACCTACGGCGGCAAGGCCCGCCACGGCGGCGGCGCCTTCTCGGGCAAGGACCCGTCGAAGGTCGACCGGTCGGCCGCCTACGCAGCCCGCTGGGTGGCCAAGAACGTCGTCGCGGCCGGCCTGGCCGACCGCTGCGAGGTCCAGGTGGCCTATGCCATCGGCGTTGCCCGCCCGATCTCGCTCATGGTCGAGACGTTCGGTACCGGCAAGATGTCCGATTCGGAGATCGCCGACCTGGTCAACGAGCACTTCGACCTGCGGCCCGGCGCCTTTCGCAAGGCGCTGGACCTGCACCGGCCGATCTACCAGAAGACCGCCGCCTACGGCCATTTCGGCCGCGAGGACGACGACTTCACCTGGGAGAAGACCGACAAGGCCGACGCCCTGCGCGAGGCCGCCGGCCTATAGGCCGCGGACGACGCGCCGGTCTCTGCGGCCAAGCGGCGGGCGCCCCGAGCTCGGGCGCCCGCCGGGCCCGCCTCCGTCCCAGCCACCCCCGGCGGCCCCTTTCCGGAGCCAAGCGTCCGCTGGGTGCACGAGAAGGAGCCGAGGGTCAGCCGGCCAGCAGGAACGCGGTGACCAGCACGGTCATCGACGAGCCCCAGGCCAGCAGGCCTGGCGGGATTCGGTCGGTGGGGGAGTGCTCGTGCATCGCGGACCTCCGGGTTCGTGGGCAGCTGACGCCACCGAGGATCGAACCCAGCGCTGGGAGCCTCCCGGGAGCTACCTCAGACCCACCTGGGAACGACCCGAGCATCCAGCCGCTCGCTGGACGATGCGCCGCGCCATGGCCCCGTTCAGCGTTCAGCGACCGGCATCGCCCGAACCCCACCAGGCTCGCTGAACGATTCTCGGGTCTGGAGTCCTGTTAATCGTTCAGCGAGAGCGAGGTCGGGGCGGCTGGGGCAGGTCCGGTAGCCGAGCGGCGCTGCTGGCGGGCGGGCGGGCGGGCGCATGGAGGGTGGGGGCGGGGCTCGGCTAGCGTCCGGTGGGTGATCGCGCGTGTCGAGCCACTGACCACCGCCCGGGCCCTGCGCGGGCCCTTCGACTACCAGGTGGGGCCAGACCAGGAGGTCGCGGTCGGGACCCTGCTGCGGGTGCCGTTCGCGGGGCGCAAGCTCACGGCCGTGGTCGTCGAGCTCAGCGAGCACAGCGACGTGGCAGCCGAGCGGCTGGCCGAGCCCGAGGAGGTCATCGGGTGGGTGCCTGCCCATCTGGTCGAGCTGGGCCGCTGGACCGCCCGCGAGTACGTCTCGACGCCCGCGCGGGGGCTGGGCCTCGTGTTGCCGCCGGGCACAGCCCGGTCGGGGTCGGCGCTGCGGGCCCGGACCGTGCTGGAGGTCGAGCTGACCGATGCCGGGCGCGAGGCGGCGGGGAACGGCGGCCGGCTGGGCACGCGTCAGCGGGCCGCTCTCGAGGCGCTGGCGGCTGGGCCGCTGGCCGTTACCGAGCTGGCCGCGGTTGGAGCCGACCACGGGGTGGCGCGCCGCCTCGAGGATCGCGGGCTCGTGGAGATCCGCGAGCAGCAGTCCCGCCGCGCGCCGCGCTCGGTGTCTGCGGGCGCCGAAGCGGAGGACGTGGAGCTCGACGGTGACCAGCGCCGGGCCCTCGACGCCCTCGTCGCGACGCTCCGCGCCACCAACGAGCCGGAAGCCACCGCCCCCGAGCCGCTGCTGCTCCACGGCGTGACGGGCTCGGGAAAGACCGAGGTCTACCTCGCGGCCGCCGACGAGGCCCTGGCTCTGGGGCGGGGCGTGCTGGTGTTGGTGCCCGAGATCGGCCTGACCCCCCAGACCGTGGCTCGGTTCCGGCGCCGGTTCGGGGAGCGGATCGCGCTGCTGCACTCACGCCTTGCCCCCGGCGCCCGGCGCGACGAGTGGCACCGGCTACGCGACGGGGACGCGACCGTCTGCGTCGGGCCACGGTCGGCCGTCTTCGCGCCCGTGGAGAACCTCGGGCTGATCATCGTCGACGAGGAACACGATCCGTCCTTCAAGCAGGAGTCCGACCCGCGGTACGACGCCCGCCTCGTCGCCCGCCGACGGGCCGAGATCGAGGGGGCGGTGCTGGTGGCCGGCACGGCGACCCCGCGGCCCGAAAGCTGGCACGCGCTGACCCGGCTGAGCCTGCCCAACCGCGTGGATGGCCGCCCGATGCCCCCGGTCGAGGTGCTCGACATGCGCGATCACGACAGCCGCGACGGGCCGCTGCACCCCCGGGCGGTTCATGCCCTGACCGAGGTCCGCGAGCAGGCGACCAAGGCGATCGTGATGATCAACCGCCGGGGCTGGTCGGCCTTCGTGACCTGTCGCAGCTGCGGGGACGCGGTCATGTGCCCCAACTGCGACGTCACGCTCGTGCTGCACCGCGGCCGGGGGCGGCTGAGCTGCCACCACTGCGGCCACGGCCAGCCCGAGCCCCAGACCTGCCCGGCCTGCGGGTCGGCGGCCATCGCCCGCCACGGCGCGGGAACCGAGCGCCTGGACGCCGAGCTGGGCGAGCTGCTGGACCCGCTGCCGGTGTTCCGGCTCGACGCGGACACGACCGGCGGCCGTGAGGGCGCCGACGCAGAGATCCTGCAGGCGTTCGGCTCGGCGGCGTCGGGGTTGCTGATCGGGACCCAGATGGTGGGCAAGGGCCACGACTTCCCCGACGTGACCTTGAGCGTCATGCTCGACGCCGACGCGGCCCTGCGGTTCCCCGACTTCCGCTCCGACGAGCGGACCTTCGCGCTCGTCGCCCAGCTCGCCGGTCGCAGCGGGCGCGGGGGTCAGGACGGCCGGGTGCTGGTCCAGACGCTCGCGCCGGACGCCCGGCCGATCCGCCACGCCGCGCGCCACGACGCCCCGGGGTTCCTCGAGGGCGAGCTCGCGCGCCGCGAGGCCCTGGGCTACCCGCCGTTCGGCAACCTCGTACGGATCATCTGCTCGTCGCCTGAGCCCCAGCCCGCCCACCGGGCGTGCAACGCGGTGGCAGAGCGGCTGAAGGCCGGCGGCGGGTTGCGGCTGCTGGGCCCGACACCGCTGTTTCGCCGCCAGGGCCGCGAGCGCCACCAGCTGCAGGTCCGCTCGCCCGACCGGGCGCTGCTGATCGCCCGAGTGCGTGACGCCGTGGAAGGCGCCGCGTCGGCCCGCCAGCTCGCCGGCGCCTCGATCAGCGTCGATGTCGATCCCCAGTGATCCGGTGGTCGGCCAGGCGGCATCTACAATCGCTGACGTGAGCGACGCACCGGAAACCGGGACCGACACCGGTCGGCCAGGCCCCGAGGAGCGCCTCCGCGAGCGCATGGTCGACGACGAGACCATCCAGCGCCGCGAGCAGGCGCTGCTGCAGATCCGCCGCTTCGGCGATCCCGCACTCAAGGCCCGTGCCGTCGAGGTCACGGCCTTCGACGAGGCGCTGGAGGTCGAGGCTGCCCGCATGGCCGAGCTGATGAACGACGCGCTGGGCATCGGGCTGGCCGCCACGCAGCTCGGGCAGATGCGACGGATGCTGGTCTTCCAGTCCAACCCAGACGCGCCGGTCACCACGCTGGTCAACCCCCGCGTCGGCCGGGCCTCCGAGGAGACCGAGTGGGGCGCCGAGGGCTGTCTGAGCATCCCGGGGATCGTGGTCGACGTCGAGCGTCCGCTGTTCGTCGAGGTCAACGCCATCGACGAGCGCGGCTCGGAGCTGCGCATCGAGGCCGCCGGCCTGGAGGCCCGGGTGCTCCAGCACGAGATCGACCACCTCGACGGCGTGCTGATGATCGACCGCGCGCCCCGCGAGGAGCGTCGCGAGGCGATCCGCGCCTGGCGCGAGCGCACCGCCGCGGCCGACTGACAACGGTGGGCCTCGCCTACCTGGGAACGAGCGACTTCGCGGTCACCGTGCTGCAGGGGATGGTCGCTGCCGGCGAGCGGCCCGACCTCGTGGTCACGCCGCCGGACCGTGCCCGTGGCCGGGGACGCACGCCGCGGCCGACGCCGGTGGCCGTCGCCGCCGAGGAGCTGGGCATCGCGGTCCACCGCACGGCCCGGGTCAACGAGCCCGAGAGCCTCGAGACCATCGCCGAGGCGGGCATCGGCCAGGGCATGGTCTGCGCGTTCGGCCAGATCCTCGGCTCCGAGCTGCTCGATCGGGTGCCGCTGCTCAACGTCCACCCGTCGTTGCTGCCCCGATGGCGGGGGGCGGCGCCGATCGAACGGGCGATCATGGCCGGGGACGCCGAGACCGGCACGACGATCATGCGCGTCACCGAGGGCCTGGACTCCGGGCCGATGGCTGCGCAACGGACGGTTCCGATCACCGATCAGACCTTCGGGGAACTCGCCCCGCGGCTGGCGCAGCTCGGCGCCGAGCTGGCTGTCGAGGCCCTGCGCGACGAGCGCTCCGGCACGATCGCGCTGGCCGACCAGGACGACGGCCAGGCCACCTACGCCGAGAAGATCGACCGCTCCGAGCGCGCGCTGGACCCCGGCCGGCCCGCCGTCGAATTGGCCCGGACAGTTCGGGCGCTGACGCCCCACATCGGCACGCAGCTGCCTCTCGAGGGCGGCCAGACGCTGGGTGTCATCGCCGTGCGGGCGCTGCCGGGCGGGCCTGGGCAGGGTGCGCTGTCGGAGGTCGACGGGGTGCTGGTCCTCGGGTGCGCGGAGGGGGCGCTGGCCATCGACGAGGTCAGGCCCTCCGGGGGCCGGACAATGGCGGCGCACGACTACCTCCGCGGCCATCCGGTCCCGCGTCCGGCCACATGACCGTGCCGAGCCCGGGGTCCCGATACCCGGCCGGATACGATCGACGGATGGACGAGCGTCCGACACCTCGCTGCGACCTTCGGCCCTCGCCGTGAGCGGGCCCAAGGTCAGCAAGCTCGGTCTCGTGTGCCCGGGCTGCGAGGAGCCCTGGCTGCGTTCCACCCAGATGGCCGGCCGCTACCGCTGCGTGTACTGCCTGCAGCGCTACGACCTCGCCTCGCACTGCCCCAACTGCGGCGAGCACCAGACCATCGTGCGGATGAGCTCCAGCGTGACCCTGACCTGTTCCCAGTGCCAGCACTCGATGCTCAACCCGATCTGATGGCCGCCGCGGACGTGTTCAACCAGCGCCGTGTCGCGCCCTCGATCCTGTCGGCGGACTTCGCGTGCCTGGGTGCCCAGCTCGCCGAGGTCCTCGACGCCGGCGCCCGGGTGATCCACGTCGACGTGATGGACGGCCACTTCGTCCCGCCGATCACGATCGGCCCACTCGTGGCCGGCGCCATCGCCGACCAGGTCCACCAGGCCGGTGGCGCCATCGACGTGCACCTGATGGTCGAGAATCCCGGCGCCCAGATCGCCGAGTTCGCCAACGCCGGCGCCGACTGCATCACGCTGCACACCGAGGCCGATCCCCACGCGCACCGCACCCTCGGCGCGATCCGCGAGGCCGGCTGCCTCGCCGGGTTGGCGATCAACCCGGGCACGACGGCCGAGGCCGTCCGCAACCTTTCGGCCGACGCGGATCTGCTGGTCGCGATGTCGGTCAACCCCGGCTGGGGCGGCCAGGCCTTCATCCCGTCGACGCCGGAGAAGCTGCGCGCTTTGGCTGCGCTGCCCGGCAACGCGGTGCTGGAGGTCGACGGTGGGGTGGACGAGCACACCGCGCCGCTGGTGGCGGAGTCCGGGGCCGGTCTTCTCGTAGCCGGTTCCGCGGTGTTCGGCAGCTCGGATCCGGGCGGCGCCTACCAGCGGATCGCGACGGCGGCCGGCGCGGTCTGAGCGGGCCGGGGATGGTCCGTCGGCCATCGGGCTGGCCGGCGCCTCAGTCTGTACCCACCAACTCGAAGGCCTCGGCGGCAATGGCTGCCGCGAGGCTCCGGTCGAAGCAGAGAAGCGGCACGAGGTGAAGGTCGAGTTACCAGGCGAAGACGGGGGGCACGAACCCGGCCTTCTCTTCTACCGGCTTGCGTAACCAAGCGCCACAATGGCAACGAACGCCAATGTGGCGCTCGTTGCGTCCTGAGGCCATCTCGCACGTACCCCTCACGGCATCCCCGGCGTCCGCAAGGTCCCGATGACCTCCTGCCACCATGCTCGCGCCTGGTCGTCGTCGCCGTCGCGGTCGGCTCGCCGGGCGCACCAGCGGGCCAGCAGGGCGCGGCCGCCGACGGCCACGAAGTCGGGGCCGGTGGCGGCGTAGCGGCCGTCGGCGAGGGCGACGAGGGCGCCGGGGTGGTCGCGGCGGGTGCGCAGGTGCGAGACCACGGCGGCCCCGTCGACGGTGGCCGGTGCTGAGCAGTCCCCTTCGTCCGCGTCCCATGGCTTCACCGAGAAGATCGAGGGCGAGGCGCGGAAGGGCAGGCGGGGGGGAGGGGGTTCACCGATCGGGCCGGTGTGCCAGCGCTCGGTCAGCGCACGCACCTCGGAGCGCAGCTCGTGGCGGACGAGCACGTGCATCTCGTCGTCGGGTTGCACGCGGGTGGATCCGCGCGGGGCGAGGGCCTCGCCGTCGCGCACGATCACGTTGACCAGCGCCTCCCGGGGCAGGCCCAGCTCCTTGATCATCAGCCCGACGGCGGCCGCATCCTGGGGCACCCGGAAGACGAGGACCTCGCCGCCCAGGCGGCGGATCCGTCCCGACTCGTGCAGCGGGGTCGGCAGGGCCGGCTCGTCGGTGGTCAGACCGAGCCGGACGGCCAGCGGCTCGAAGCTGATGCCCTGGATAAGCGTGGTGGAGACGACCACGAAGAAGACGATGGCGAACAGCTGCTCGGAGCCTCCGATGCCCGCGACCACGGGGAAGGTGGCCAGCCAGATAGGGATCGCGCCGCGCAGTCCCGCCCAGCTGAGCATCACCTTCTCGGCCACGCCGAAGCTGGTGAACGCGGTCGCCACCAGGGTTGCGAACGGGCGGGCGACGAAGATCAGGGCAGCCGAGAGCAGCACGCCCTCGGTCGCCACGTCGACCAGCTGGCTCGGAACTACCAACAGGCCCAGGACGAAGAAGAAGGCGATCTGCGCCACCCAGCCCACGCCGACGTGGAAGGAGGTGACGGTCCGCAGCGCCGGCACCGAGCCTGTGCCCAACATCAGCCCCGTGACGTAGACGGCGAAGAACCCCGACCCTCCCGCGACCTCGGCCGAGCCGTAGGACAGGGCAGCCGCGGCGACCGAGGCCACCGGATACAGGCCTGCGGTCGGATAGTTGAGGTTCACGAACGCCCAGCGGGCGGCGATGCCCACGACCACGCCCAGCAGCACCCCCAGCCCCAGGTCCCCGGCGAAAGCGACCAGCAGGTCGTCGAGCCCGTAGTCGGGCAGCTGGATCCAGCTGATGAACCCCATGACCAGCAGCAGCGCGACCGGGTCGTTCATGCCCGACTCGCCCTCGAGCGTGCGGGCCAGGCGGCGGCGCAGCGTCGAGCCGCGCAGCACGGCGAAGATCGCGGCGCTGTCGGTCGCGGCCACGGCGGCCCCCACGATCAACCCCTGGAGCGGTTCGAGGTCCAGCAGCCACATCGCGGCCAGCCCGGCCACCACCGAGGTCACCGCGGTGCCGACGATGGCCAGCGACAGGGCCACTCCGACCACCGGGCGGATCTCCCGCCAGCCGGCGCTCAGCCCGCCCTCGAAGAGGATCAGCGACAGGCCGATCACACCCAGGGTGCGGGTCAGCTCGGCGTCGTCGAACATCACCCCGCCCGGTCCCTCGGAGCCGATCAGCATCCCGAGGCCCAAGAACAGCAGCAGGCCCGGAACCTTCAGCCGGTCGGCCATCATGGCCGCGGCGATCCCGGCGGCCAGCAGCGCGCCGGTGATGAGGATCAGCTCGCTCTCGCCCACCACGGCGAGCGGAGCGCTCATGACCGGCCTCCCGGGCGCCCGCTCACATCGCCTCGTCGGCCGCGGCCAGCCGGGCCTCGAGCTCCTCGCCCGACCCGGGCGCCATGCCCGGCCCGTCACCCGGCGCGGCGTACACGGCGCCCAGCAGGGAGACGAGCACCAGGGCGGCGCCGGTGAAGCCGACCTCGACACGCAGCGCCGGGTCGTCGACCACCGGGACGAGGATCCAGCCCACGAACAGCGCCGCGCACCCCAGCCAGCACACCGCGGCCCGCCGGGCCCGGCCCTGGGCGAGCGTGGCCTGGTTGATCGTGGCTGCCGCCAGGTACAGGCCCATGCCCCCGGCGATGATGACCAGGCCGGCGCGGTCGTAGGTGAAGTTGTCGCCGAACAGGGCCTGCATCAGGGTCGGGCCGATCGCGAGCATGACCAGCGCGGTGGCTCCGGCGAACCCGGCCACGGCAAGCAGGGTCACGGTGACGGCTTGGCGGAAGGCCGCCTCGCCGGACTCCTCGCCGGTGGAGCGCAGGCTCGTCAGATGCGGCAGCAGGCTCGTCGCGATGGCCTGGAACAGCTGCAGCGGCGCGCGGGCGATCAGCAGGATGTTGAACACGAACCCGGCCAGCGCCACCCCGGCCGCGCCCTCGGAGGCCTTGATGGCCAGCGGGCCGGCGTTGAGAAACGTCTGCTCGGAGGCCATGATCGCCAGCACGGCCACGGCGAAGCCGCTCCCGTTGGCCAGCGTGAACTCGGCCTCGCGTGGGACCGCCGTCGTGGCCGGCTCGGTCTCCGCGGCCTCCGGCTCGGCGACCGGCGGGGGCTGGGGGTCGGCGTCGCGCGCCCGGCGGCCCAGCGCCCAGGGCACCACGAGCAGGCTGAACAGCGGCGCGGCTAGCACCCCGAGGGCCACGACCGTTTGGCCCGTGACGAGCCCGACGGCGGCGACCAGCGCGAAGCAGATCCGTGAGGTCGCCTCCAGGAACACCAGGAGCCCGTAGAAGCCGAACCGCTGGTGGCCGGCCATCAGCCCGCGGGTGTAGTAGCTGACCGCGTAGGCGAGCACCGAGCCGACCAGCACCCAGTACAGGCTCTCCCGTCCGCCGAACAGCTCGTCGGTGATCGCCGACTTCAGCGCCAGGACGACGACGGCGAACAGCACGCCGAGCGCGAGCTGGATCAGCCCGGCCACCCGCAGGGCGGAGCCGAGGTCCTGGTTGCGGGCCCGTCGCTCGGCGATCGTCCGCGACAGAAGCTGCTCGACGGGCCGGTAGAGCACCGACACGGTGATGAACACCGCCGACCACAGCAGCGTGATCCCGCCGTAGGCCTCTTTGGACAGCGTGTGCGAGGCCAGCGCGAAGTACCCGTAGGTGACCAGCCCCGTGATCCCGATCCCGACCGACAGGATCGCCGCGCCCGACCCGTAGCGCCGGGTCGCGTCCGCCGTGGTGTCGGTCGCCTCCGCCGGTCCGGGCGTCGCCTGTGAGCCCGGCGTCGCGGGCATGGCCTGCGGTTAGACCCGGCCGAGCAGCATTGTCCACGGGAACGGCGAACGCACCTCGGTGACGGTGCCGAAGTTCCCGAGCAGCTCGACGAACGACCGCTTGGACCAGTGGTTCAGGTGCCCGGGCGTGTTGCCCCACTCGCTGAGGTACGCGCCGCGGGCCATGTTGACCGCCCGCCAGATCGGCTCACGCGGCACGGAGACCAGCAGGTGGCCCGAGGAGACACGCCGCATCTCGCCCAGGACGACCGCCGGGTCATCGACGTGTTCGAGCACCTCCAAGGCGCTGACGAGCTCGAACTCGCCGTCGCCGAAGGGGATCTTCTCGGCCGGGACGGCCTGGTACATGAGGTTCGGGCGCTGGCGCCGCCCCCACTCGGCCCGCAGCTTCGGATCGTCGAGGTCGATGCCCACGATCCGCCCGCCGTCGAGGCGGTCGGCGAACTGCTCGGTCAGCACGCCCTCGCCGCAGCCCACGTCGAGCACGTTCTTCGGCGCCGCCTGGCCGAACAGCTCCCACAGCTGCCGGGTGAAGTTCGCCATCAGCCGCCGGGCGACTGGGTTGTCGAGGTTGTACTTGTCGGTCGTGTTGCCCGTGGGGATGTCCGGCGCGGTGGCCGGTGCGTCGGGCGGGGTCACGGACTCGGTCTGGCTCATAGCTTCACCTGTTCCATCTCGTCGGTCTTGCCGGTGGCGGGCCCGGCGTGGGCGCCGGTCGTCACGCGCTCCGGATGCCCGGGCTGCCCCGGCTCGTAGTGGGAGGGGGCGACGCCGAGCTGGAGCTCGATACGCCGCACGCGCTCCAGCGTGCGCTGGGAGATGATCCGCTGGGTGCCGAGCAGGTCGGCCACCACGCCGAGGGCGAACACCTGGACCGCGGCGATCATCAGCACGGCGCCGAGGATGATCGACTGCAAGTGGCCGGAACCGTCGCCGCCGATCCAGTCGACCAGGAACGGCAGCCAGGCGGCCAGCGCGGCCACCCCGAGCGCTACCCCGAACAGCGAGAACACCCGCAGCGGCTCGTACGTCGTGTAGATCCGGAAGATGGCGACGCCGTTGCGCCGGATGTACGCGGAGATCGAAGGAAACAGGCGCGACTCGCGCAGCTTCTCGTTGGTCCCGACCGCCACGTGGTCGACGGCCACGAGCATCTTGCCCGCCTGGATCAGCGACTCCAGCGTGTAGGTGAACTTCGAGACGACCGTGACCGAGAGTGCGGCCTCGCGGTTGTAGGCGCGGAACCCCGAGGTGGTGTCGGGGACCGTGGTCTCCGAGGCGCGGCGCACGACCCAGCTGCCGAGGCGCTGGAGGTACTTCTTGACCGTCGAGAAGTGCTCGATGGTCATGACCTCGCGGTCGCCGACGACCATGTCGGCGTTGCCGGCGACGATCGGCGCGACCAGCCGCGGGATGTCGTCCGCGTTGTACTGGTTGTCGGCGTCGGTGTTGACGATCACGTCGGCGCCGAGCTTCAAGCAGGCATCAAGGCCTGCCTGGAAGGCCGAGGCCAGGCCCTTGTTGTTGGTCAGCTTTACCACGTGGTCGACGCCGTGATCGCGCGCGACCTCGACGGTACGGTCGTCTGAGCCGTCGTCGATGATCAGCCACTCGACCACGTCGAACCCCGCCACCTCGCGCGGAAGCGCCGCCAGGGTGACGGGAAGTGCCTCTTCCTCACGGAAGCAGGGAATCTGGATGATCAGCTTCATCGGCCTCGGGATCTTCGGGGATGGGGCAGCCGGAACGGCTGCTGGTTCGGCGCACGGCGGCCCGCCCCGTCCCGTGCGCAGCCTGTCCGGCGCGGCGACGGAGGCCGAATGGTAGCCGTCGCTACGATGCGGCGTCGTGGAATCGGCCGCTGCCGCCCAGCAGGTGCCGCGGCGCCGGCGCGCCGCTGCGCTCCTGCACCGGATCGACCTCGACCTTGTCGCCAAGGTGGGGTTCTTCGCGCTGCTCGCGGTGGCCGTGGTCGGGTTCTTCGTGTACCCGACCTACCCCAACTACGACTCCTACTACTCGCTGCTGTGGGGCCGGGAGTTGCTGGCGTTCCAGCAGCTGAGCTTCGAGGCCTACCGCGCCCCCACCGAGCACCCGCTGGCGATCGTGTTCAGCGCCGTGCTGATCCCCTTTGGCGAGAGCGCCGACCGGATCATGATCTTCATCACGCTCCTGTCGATGGTCGCCGTGGTGGCCGGTGTCTACCGCCTTTCGCGCGTCGCCTTTACGCCGCTGGTCGGCCTCGCCGCCGCGTTTCTCATGGCCACGCGGTTCGACTTCCCCTTTCTGGCCGTGCGCGGCTACATCGACGTTCCCTACATCGCTCTCGTCCTGTGGGCGGCGGTCCTCGAGTACGAGCGCCCGCGTCGTGGGTGGCCCGTCTTCGTGCTGCTCGCCCTCGCCGGGATGATGCGCCCCGAGGCGTGGCCGCTGGCCGCCCTGTACTTCGTGTGGATGTCCTTCGGGCCCGAGGCCAAGCGCCTGGTTGGCCGGTGGTGGAACCGGGGCGAGGCCACGACCGGCCCCTCGACCGAGGCCGGCTCCGAGCCAGGACGCGAGCCCCTATGGCAGCCCCGCTGGGGCGAGTGGGCCACGTGGGCCGCCCTCGCGGCGATCGGCCCCGTGGTGTGGGCGGCGACGGACTTCGCGGTGACCGGGAACCCGCTGTACTCGCTGACGTCTACCCAGGACCTCGCCGGGGAGCTCGGGCGTCAGCGTTCCCTCGCCGACGTGCCGGCGGCCCTCCCGACGTTCTTCGGTCGGCTCGTCAAGCTGCCGGTCGTCATCGCGGCGATCATCGGCCTGGGCCTGGGCGCCTGGTTCGTGCCCCGGAGGATCGTCATGCCGGCCCTGCTGCTGCTTACCGGGATCGGGACGTTCGCCGCGGTTGGACTGGCCGGCCTGTCGGTCATCGACCGGTACCTGATCGTCGCCGCCGTGGCCCTGGTGATCTTCGGCGGCCTGGCCATCGGCGGGTTCACGCTGCTGGCGCCGGGAACCCGCGCGCGCCGGGTCTGGGCTTCCGGATCGGGAATTGCCGTGGTGTTCGCCCTCGTGTTCACCGTCACCCATCCGCCCAGCCTCACCGGCTTCAACGACGAGCTGCGCTGGCGTTCGGAAAGCCACGACAGCCTCGTCGCCCTCCTCGCCTCCCCGGAGGTGCAGGACCGGGTCGACGCCGGCTGCGGCCCCGTGTCCACGCCGTCGCACAAGATCATTCCCGACGTCCGCTGGCTACTCGACCTCGACCAGGACGAGGTCGTCGCCCGCTCCGACCCCAGCGCCCGGGCGCCGGCCACGCCCCCGTCGGTCGGGCCGGGGCGTGAGCGTGAGGGGATTGCGCTCTACGTCCAGGGCGGCCGTCGCACCGTGCAGCGCCAAGGCTTTGCCTCCAACACCGAGCCGCTGACCCAAGTCCCGCCGCCGGGGTTCGCCCGCATCAAGACCACCGAGTACTACTCCGCCTATGCCAACTGCGCCGGCGGCTGAGCCAAATCCGCCGCAGGCGCCGGGCGCACGCGGCCGCCAGGCCCTGACCGCCGCCGTGAGGCGCCCGTGGACGGCGGGGCTGATCGTCGTGCTGGGAGTGGCGCTCGGCCTGCGCCTGTGGGGCGTCAAGCACGGCCTTCCCTTCGTCTACAACCTCGACGAGGGCGCCCATTTCGTTCCGAAGGCCGTCGCCTACTTCCGTGGCTCGCTCGACCCGCAGTACTTCGTCAATCCCCCCGCCTACGGCTACCTGCTGCACGTCGTGTTCGCCATCGTCTTCGGCCGCGAGGCCACCCAGCAGGCCTACGCCGGCGATCCGACCGAGCTGTTCGTCGCCGCCCGGGTGGTGACGGCCGTGCTCGGGACCGGGGCGGTCGCCATGACCTGGGCCGTGGGCAGGCGGCTGGTTGACGAGCGCGTGGGCGTCCTGGCCGCCGGAGTGCTCGCCGTCGGCTTCCTGCCCGTCTTCTACTCCAAGCACGCGCTCAACGACGTGCCCACGACGCTGCCGCTGCTGCTGGCGTTGTACGGCGCCGTGGGGATCGCGACGTCCGATCGCCGACGCGACTGGATCTACGCGGGGGTCGGTCTGGGCTTGGCGGCCGCCACCAAGTACACGGGCGGGATCGTGCTTGTCAGCATCCTCGCCGCGGCCGCGTGGCGCCTGCAGGCACGTCCCGCCGCAGCCGGCCGCCGCTCGAGCGTGCTGTGGTTGGCCGGCGTCGGCGGGCTCGGACTGCTCGCCTTCGCGGTCGCCAACCCCTACGCCCTGATCCATCCGGGGGAGTTCTGGAACGAGGGCATCAACCGCCAGCAGTCGGCCTCCAACGAGGTCGGCAAGCTCGGCCAGTCGCACTCGTCCGGCGTGACCTACTACCTGTGGGCCCTGACGTGGGGGATCGGGTGGGGTGTGACCGCGCTCGCCTTCGTCGGGTCCGGCCTCGCGGCGCGCCGGCGTCCGCTGGTGGCCCTGCTGCTCATCGTGCCTGTCGTGGTGTTCATCGCGTTCATGGGCATCCAGGGCCGGTTCTTCGGGCGCTGGCTGATGCCCGTGTTGCCGCTGGTGGCGCTGCTGGCCGCCTACGGGGCGACCGCGGTGTGGGACCTCATCGCGCAGCGCACCGCGGCGGCGGGCTGGCGATGGGCGTCGGCCGCGGCTCTGGGTCTTGCCCTGTTCGCCCAGGGGACCGCCACCAGCACCCACAACAGCGTGGTGCTCATGCGCCCGGACACCCGCAACGTGGCCCGCGAGTGGCTCGTCGACAACGTCCCGGCCGGATCGAAGATCGTGCTCGAGCCGATCGTGTCCAACGCGTGGCTGATGGACCCGGGCCGCCCCCTGCCCGTCACCAACTCCGGGGAGCGGTGGATCAAGTACCCGGTGGGCAAGACGACGATCGACTTTGAGGGACGCCAGATCGAGGGTGCCCGAGTGCTCAACATCGAGGACTACGAGCGGATCCTGCGACCGGCCCTGCTCAAGGCCTACCGGGCACGTGGGCACTGCTGGATCGTCACCGGATCGTGGCAGTACGGACGGGCCTTCTCCGAGCCCGGCGTGGTCCCGCGGGCGATCGACTACTACCGCGAGCTGGACCGCATCGGGACCCCCGTGTTCCAGGCGCTGCCCTACGACCGCCAGGCGGACGCCGAGTTCAACTTCGACTGGTCGTTCGACTACTACCCGGCGGCCTATGACCGGCCGGGGCCGGAGGTCGTGATCTACCGGATCGGGGGTCCACTGTGCGACCCGCTGCCCGAAAAAGCAGCGGGCCCCGGGCTCCAGATCGACCGCTGGCTGGCGCGGGAGCGCTCCGCCGGCTGAGTGGCGCAGGGGCGGCCAGTGCCGCGCCGACCCGCACCCTCAACTCGAGCTGGAGGCTGTGGAGCCTCCCCGGGCCCTTCCCGGAAAAAAGCGGACGCACGGCTAAAGCGTCGCCAAATACGTGCCGAAGTAGCCCCAGAAGGTGAACGTGGCGGCGCGGACTCCCGCGGACGTCAATCCACGCACGGAGGTCGCAGGCACGATGAAATACTTCAAGAGGCTGAACCCGCTCATCAGCTTGCGCGTGCGCCTGGGCTTCGTCGTGCTGGGCGCCGTCCTCATCCTCGCCGTATTTCTCAACAACGAGTTCGGGAAGCGGCTGACGAATTCCTACCACCAGGCCGGCCGGATCACGCTGAACTCGATCGCCGGCACCTGGGACGACGGCTTCCGCGGCACCGACCTCGAAAACCCCGACCGCATGCAGGAGCGGATCGAGCTGATGCGCGCCAACAACCCGGCGCTGCACAAGATCTCCATCTCCTGGCATGAGGGCCCCAACACCCTGATGGTGGCCGACGGCCACGAGCACGATCCCGACGGCGTCAAGCGCGAGATCTCGACCTCCGAGGTCCGCCAGATCACCCAGGGCTCGCCTCGCCGCGCGCCGATCGACGAGAACAGCTTCGACTCCCGCGAGGTCAGCGCCGTCGACGGCGCCCACTACGTCGAGCTCAACTACCCGGTCAAGCGCTCCGGCAAGACCATCGCCGCCCTCGAGCTGCACTTCGACCTCAAGAACCTCGACGCAGCGCTCGCCCGCGACAAGCGCACGGTGTTCATCGCCGCCATCCTCGCGGCGTTCACGCTCGCGTTCATCGTCAACCTGCTGCTCGGCCGGGCCGTGCTCAACCCGCTCGACCGCCTGCGGGCCGCCACCCACCAGATCCGTGAGGGCGCGACCGAGACCCGCCTCAACTGGAAGCGCAAGGATGAGATCGGCGTGCTGGCCCGCGACTTCGACCTCATGGCCGAAGAGCTCCAAGAGGTCCACGGCCACCTCGAGACGCTGGCGCTCAAGGATCCGCTGACCGGCCTGCTCAACCACCGCGCCTTCCAGGAGCGCCTCGCCGCCGAGCTGCGCCGCGCCGAACGCGAGAGGTACCTCGTCTCGATCGTCGCCCTCGACGTCGACTACTTCAAGCAGCTCAACGACCGCTGGGGCCACGCCGCCGGTGACAAGGCGCTGCGCTCCCTGGCCCAGGCCATCAAGGGCGAGCTGCGCCCCTCGGACATCTGCGGCCGCGTCGGCGGCGACGAGTTCGTCCTTGGGATCGTGCGCTCCGACGCCGACGACGCCGAGCAGGTCGTCGAGCGTCTGCGGGAGACCGTCGCCTCCATGGAGGTCGGCCCGGCCGGCGAGACCATGACCATCAGCGCCGGCATCTCGGAGTTCCCCAAGCACTCCCTCGCCCAGGAAGAGCTGATGCACCTGGCCGACGGCGCCATGTACTGGGCCAAGTCCCACGGCCGTAACCGGACCTTCATCTACACCTCCGAGAACGACTTTGCCCTGTCCGCCCAGGAGGCGGCCGAGCGGGTCACGCGCGAGAGCCTCGTCAACACCGTCCACGCGCTCGCCAAGGCCGTGGACGCCAAGGACGGCTACACCCACTCGCACTCCCAGCGGGTCTCACGCTACGGCGCCACCCTGGCTCGCCGCCTCGGCATGAGCTCCACCGCGGTGGAGCGGATCCGCACCGCGGGCGTGCTGCACGACGTCGGCAAGATCGGCATCTCCGATGTGCTGCTGCTCAAGCCGGGCAAGCTCTCCGACGAGCAGTTCGCCGTCATGCAGCGCCACTCGGAGCTGGGCCGCGACATCATCGCCGGCGCCGGCATGGACGACATCGCCACGATCGTCCTGCACCTCCACGAGCGCTACGACGGCAAGGGCTACCCCGATGGCCTGGCCCGCGCGGACATCCCGCTCGAGGCCCGGGTGCTGCACGTCGCCGACGCCCTGGAGGCCATGACCTCCTCGCGCGAGTACCGCCCGGCGCTGCCGGTCGAGACGGCGATCGACCAGCTCCGCGAGCACAGCGGCACCCAGTTCGACCCGACCGTGGTCACCGCGGTGCTCGAGCTCATCGACAGCGGCGAGCTCGAGATCCTCGGCGACCGCGACCCCCTGGCCGAGGAGAACGCGGCCGAGGCTGCCAAGGCCGACGACAACGACATCCTGCGCGCGGTCGAGATCGACCCCGAGAATCCCGTCCGCGATCTCCACACCCTGGCGGCCACGCTGGGCGGTGGCGAAGACGCCAGGGGCGACCGCGACGCCCCCGTCGAGAACCTCGGCCCCATCGAGATGCCCACCGTCATGCGCCGCGAGCTGTCCGCCCCGCGCGTGCGCGACTTCGCCGCCGCCCCGGAGTCCGGGAACGGAGACGCAAGCGGTGGCAACGGCGAGGTCTCGATGGTGCAACCCCTTTCTCCGTGGCTCGATGCCGTCAACGGCACGAACGGCCACGGCTCCAACGGCAACGGTTCGAGCGCCAACGGGCGCGAGGCAGAACCCGAGCCGGAGGGCATGACGCCGAAGGACGACCCGTCCGGCGCCTCGGACCCTGCTGCCCGGAAGGTCTGAGCCCGGCCCCGCCGTCAACCGGCGCCGGCACCTCCTCCCTGAGACGCCCTTCCGCGCCATGAATCCCTCCTCCGACAACTCCTACGTGCAGCTACGGCTCCCGCGCCCGACCTCGGCGTGGCCGTTCGTACGCGCGTTCACCGTGGGGCTCGTGGTGGCCCTGGCCGTCTCCATGTTCACGGCGCCGGAGCTCGGCAGCCGCGTGTTCTGGGAGGTCGTCGTGCCGCTGCTGCCCGTCACGTTCCTGGCCCTGCCGGGCCTGTGGCGCAACATCTGCCCGATGGCGGCGACCAACCAGCTCCCGCGCAAGCTCTCCATCACCCGGGCTCGCCCCCTGCCGCCCTGGCTGAGCCGACACGGCTACGGGATCGGCCTGCTCCTCTACTTCGCGGTCGTCTCGACCCGCAAGATCTGGCTCGAGGACAGCTCGACCGGCATGGCGATCATGTTCATCGCGGCGCTCGGCGTCCCCTTCATGACCGGCCTCATGTTCGCCGGCAAGAGTGGCTACTGCGGCAGCATCTGCCCGCTGCGACCGGTCCAGGGTCTGTACGGCCAGTCGCCCATCGCCCACGTGGAGAACAGCCACTGCAAGCCGTGCGTCGGCTGCACGCTGAACTGCAGCGACCTCAAGCCCCACACGGCGCACCTCGACGACCTGCGCAATCCCGATCCGCTACGCGCCGCCTACCGCAAGTTCCTGGCCGGCGCCCTGCCCGGGTTCATCGTCGCCTTCTACACGATGCCGGGACTCGAGCAGATCTCCGTCGGGGGCGTGTACGCGCGCTTCGCGGTCTTCATGGCTGCCAGCCTCGGTGTGTTCTTCGTCATCGACTCCTTCGCGACCAAGACCGTCAACGTCGCGACCGCCCTGTTCGCCGCGATCTCGTTCGTCGGCTTCTACTGGTTCAACGTCCCGATCCTTCTCGGGGCCGTCGCTGACGCCTTCGCCGTCACGATCCCCGAGTTCATCGACTGGCAGGGCCGGGTGCTTCTGGGCCTGCTGGGGTCGATCTGGCTGATCCGCACCTGGCGCAAGGAGCGCGACGGTGTCACCGCGAGCGGCCGCCCGATCACCAGGCCCGCCGCCGCGGCCACGACCCCGCTGCCGGCCGTCGCCCCGGCCCCGGCTCCCCAGCAGCCCGCGGCCGAGCCCGCGCGCGCAGCAGTCCCGACTGCCCTGGTGCCCGAATCCGCCCCATCGCCAGATCCCACCCCTGCGACCGTGGCGGCCGAGCATCCCCTGGCCGAGCTCGCCGAGGCGCCCACCACCGCCGACGCGGTTCCGATCCCCATGGCCGGCGACCCGCCTGTCCAGGTTCCCGATCGGCGGGTCGGAGACCGCCGGGCCGGCCTCGACGAGCCCTCGGCCGACGAGAATCGGCGTGGCACCGACCGCCGCGGCCCGCGGTTCACCGTCACCGTGCTGCCTGAGCGCCGCCAGGTCGAGGTCCTGCCCGGTGCGACGCTTCTTGAGGTTGCCGAGGCCCATGAGCTCGGTCTCGCCCCCGGCTGCCGCATGGGCCTGTGCGGTTGCGACCCCATCTTCATCCTCCAGGGCGCCGCGAGCGTCTCCCCGGCCGGCATGGAAGAGCAGGACACCCTCGACCGGCTCGACATGCCCGCGCACGGTCGCATGGCCTGCTCGACTCGCGTCCTTGGCGACGTCGTCGTGACCCTCGACCCGGCCGCCGAGCCCATCCCCGAGGACCAGCCGGTGATGGCCGACGCGAGCCCGCTGGAGCCCGAACCCGGCCCGTCGCTCGAGCCCGTGCCGGCCGCCGAGTCCAACGGCCACGAGCCCGAGCTCGAGATCACCCGTGAGGACGTCGAGCGGATCGTCGAAGCCACCGAGGAGCCCGTCGTCCCGGCCCCGGTCTCCTCCAGCAACGGCAACGGCGCGACTCCCGAGCCGCCGGCTCCCAACGCCGAGCCGACCGTGGTGGGGCTGCTGCCGCGCACCGGCAGCGGTCGTGAAACCGCTCGCGTGGTGATCATCGGCAACGGCATCGCGGGCGTCACCGCCGCCGACCACGTCCGCCGCCAGGACGCGGAGTGCGAGATCCACCTGATCACCGACGAGCGCCACCCGTTCTACAACCGCACCGGCGTCTCGAAGCTGATCACCGCGGACGGCGGCATCGCAAAGATGTACCTGCTCTCCGATCGCTGGTACCAGCAGCGCAAGATCATCTCCTGGCTCAACACCAACGTCTCGGAGATCGATCGGCAGACCCGACGGGTCGTCCTGAGCTCCGGCGAGTGGATGGAGTACGACCGCCTGATCATCGCCACCGGCGCGAGCCCGTTCGTGCCGCCCATCGAGGGGTCCGACCTGCCCGGGACGTTCGTCGTGCGCGACGCCGATGACGCCCTGGAGATCCGCAGCTTCGTCGAGCACCCCGACTGCCGCCGCGTGGTCGTCGCCGGCGGCGGCGTGCTGGGGCTCGAGGCCGCCGACACGCTCGCCCAGCTCGGCGTCACCGTCACCGTGGTCGAGCGCTCGGACTGGGTCTCGCCCCGTCAGCTCGACGAGCGGGCCGGCATGGCCGTGCAGCGCGAGCTCGAGCATCGCGGGATCGAAGTCCGTACCGGCCGCACCGTGCGCTCGATCGAGGGCGACGAGAAGGTCGCCCTGGTGACTCTCGACGACGGCACCGTCCTGCCCGCCGAGGCGGTCGTCATCTGCGCCGGCGTGGTGCCCAACCGGGAGCTGGCCGAGGAGGCCGGGCTCGAGGTCAACCACGGCATCGTGGTCGGCGACGACATGCGCACCAGCGACCCCCTGATCTTCGCCGCCGGCGACGTGGCCGAGCACGCCGGCAACATCTACGGCCTCTGGGCCCCTGGCGTGCTGCAGGGCGAGATCGCCGCCGTCAACGCCGTCGGCGGCAGCCGCAGCTTCCAGGGCGCGCCGATCGCCATCCACATCAAGGTCGCCGACCTCCCGCTCTCGTCGGTGGGCAAGCCCGAGACCGAGGCAGGCGACGAGGAGATCGCGATCCAGGACCTGGCCGAAGGCCGCTACCGCAAGCTCGTCGTCACCGACGGTCACGTGACCGGCGCCGTTCTGCTGCGCAACCCGCAGGAGATCTCGGTGGTCACCAACGCCGTGCGCGAGCACCGCGATGTGCGCGGCCTGCTCGACGACCTCCGCGCCGGTGACTGGAGCGTGCTCAACGAGGCAAGCTTCGAGGCAGCGGCTGCCGCGCCATCCATAGACGTCTAGAGGAGGCCGCGGGCCCGGGCCTCGGACCCTGCTGGATGACAAAGGGGCCACGCCCACCGGGTTCGCTGAACGATTTTCCGTGCTTGAGGGCGGAGAATCGTTCAGCGAGCGGTTGGGCCCGGCGTGTCGTGTGCGTTCCGAGAGCACGGACGCGATGATTGGGGGGTGGCCGAGGAACTGAGAGCGTCGTACTGTGGGCGGGCGGTGGAGCTGGCCGAGCGGGGGAGGGCGGGGGCTCATCCCAATCCGATGGTCGGTGCGGTGGTGCATCGGGATGGTGTGGTGATGGGGGAGGGGTGGCACGAGGAGTTTGGGGGACCGCACGCCGAGGTGCAGGCGCTGGCGGACTGCGTGCGGCGGGGGCACGATCCGGCCGGGGCGACCGTGAGCGTGTCGCTGGAGCCGTGCTCGCGGCAGGGCAAGCAGCCGCCGTGTGTCGAGGCGCTGACGCTGGCCTCCGTGGGCCGGGTGGAGGTCGTGTCGGCGGATCCGTCTGAAGGGGGCGAGGGGATGCGGCGGCTCAGCGAGGCCGGGATCGACGTGCAGCTGCTCGATCCCGACGCGCCCGAGGCGGTCGCCGAGCGGGAGCTCAACCAGGCGTTTCGCAAGCACGCCCGGACGGGGACGCCGCGGGTGGTCGTCAAGCAGGCGGCGAGCCTCGACGGGCGGACGGGGTCGGCCGGCGGTGACAGCCGGTGGATCTCGGGGACCGAGAGCCGGGCGCTGGTCCACCGGTGGCGTGGCGAGGCGGACGCCGTCGCTGTGGGTATCGGGGCAGCGCTGGCCGATCGGCCTCGGCTGACCAGCCGGGACCCGGCGACCGACCGGCCCGCCGCCCGCCAGCCCACCCCTGTCATCTTCGACTCAGGCGCGCGGCTGCCGCTCGACAGTCCGCTCGTGGAGATGGCGCCCGGTTCCGGGCTCGTTGTCCTGGCCGGCACCCAGGCGCCCGACCACCGTGTCGGCGCGCTCGCCGACGCCGGGGCCTGGGTCGAGCGCCTGTCGGGGGCGACCCCGGGCGACCGGATCGGCGCCGCGCTGGAGCTTCTCGGCGGTCTGGGCGTCGCCGAGCTGCTGTGCGAGGGGGGCGCGACCCTCGCCGGCGCCTTGAACGACGCCGGCGCGATCGACGAGCTGCGGATCTTCGTCGCGCCCGTGGTCCTCGGCGGCGCGGCGGCCCCCGGGGTCCTGGGAGCGAGCGGCTCGGCTTCGATGGCCGCCGCCCGCCATCCCGAGTGGGTGCGCTGGGAGGCCAGCGGCCCCGACCGCCTGGCCATCGCCCGCATGCGGACCTGGTAGCCCGCCTGCGATGATCGACCGGTGTTCACCGGCCTGATCGCCGACATCGGCACGCTGCGCGCCATCGACGCGGCACCTGAGGGAGCCCGGCTGCGTATCGCCACCGCCCTGGCCGCCGAGCTGGCGCCCGGCGACTCCATCGCGACCGACGGCTGCTGTCTGACCGCCACGACCGTCGACGGCGACGAGCTCACCGCCGACGTGATGCCGGTGACCCTCCAGCGCACCTCGCTCGGCGCGCTGGGCCCGGGCGATCCGGTCAACCTCGAGCTCGCGCTGCGCGCCTCGGATCGACTCGGAGGCCACGTCGTCCAGGGCCACGTCGACGGCGTCGGCGCGGTTGCCGAGCGTGAAGCTGACGGGTTCGCGACCCGGCTGCGCATCACCTGCGACCCCGGGTCCCTGCGCTACCTCGTCGACCGCGGGTCGATCGCCCTGCAGGGCGTGAGCCTCACCGTGGCCGCGCTGCACGACGACGGATTCACCGTCTCGTTGATCCCCGAAACCCTCGTGCGCACCACCCTCGGGCGGCTGCCGGTCGGCCGCGCGGTCAACCTCGAGTTCGACGTCCTGGCGAAGTACGTGGAACGCCTCGTACACACGGCGCGACCTGCGAACCTCCACCCATGACCGACGATGCGCAGATCCGCTCGGCCGACCCCCGCACCGAGGAGGTCGGGCCCGGCACGTTCTCGACCATCGAAGAGGCGCTGGAGGACATCCGGGCGGGCAAGATGGTCGTCGTCTGCGACGGCGAGGACCGCGAGAACGAAGGCGACCTCGTGATGGCCGGCCAGTTCACCACGCCCGAGGCCGTGAACTTCATGATCACCGAGGCCCGTGGCCTCGTCTGCCTGGCGCTGACCCCCGAGCGCTGCGACGACCTGGGCCTTGACCTGATGGCCGCCAAGAACGAGGCGCCGCTGGAGACCGCCTTCACCGTGACCGTCGAGGCCCGCGAGGGCGTCACCACGGGCATCTCGGCCCACGACCGGGCCCACACCATCCAGGTGGCCATCGACCCCGACGCACGGCCGTCAGACCTCGTGCAGCCGGGCCATGTGTTCCCCCTGAAGGCCAAGCCGGGCGGCGTGCTCGAGCGCACGGGGCACACCGAGGCGGCCGTCGATCTGGCCCGCCTGGCCGGCCTCAACCCCTCCGGGGTGATCTGCGAGATCATGAACCCCGACGGGTCCATGGCCCGCGTCCCCGACCTCATCGGCTACTGCCGGACCCACGGGCTGCGCATGGTGACCATCGCCGACCTCGTCGCCTATCGCCGGCTCAACACCAAGCTCGTCGAGCGCGTTGCCGCCGCGCGCGTCCCGACCGAGTACGGCGAGTTCACCTTCATCGGCTACCGCTCCCGGCTCGACGGCAAGCACCACATCGCCGCCGTCTGCGGGGAGGTCGACGGCGCTACCGACGTACTCGTGCGGATGCACTCGGAGTGCCTGACCGGTGACGTGTTCCACAGCCTGCGCTGCGACTGCGGCGGTCAGCTCCAGGACGCCCTGCGGCTGATCGCCGCCGACGGCCAGGGGGTCCTCGTGTACCTCGCCCAGGAAGGACGGGGGATCGGGATCCTCAACAAGCTCAAGGCGTACGACCTGCAGGACCGCGAGGGACTCGACACCGTCGACGCCAACACCGCCCTCGGCCTGCCCGCCGACCTGCGCGACTACGGGATCGGTGCCCAGATCCTCACCGACCTCGGCCTCAGCTCGATCCGCCTGCTGACCAACAACCCGAAGAAGATCATCGGGCTCGGCGGCTACGGGCTCACGGTGACCGACCAGATCCCGATCGCCCGCCCGCCGACCTCCGAGAACGCCAAGTACATGCAGACCAAGGCCGAGCGGATGGGCCACACGATCCACCACCAGGGTCTCGCCTGGAACGAAGAGCTGATCGCCGCCGAGCAGCGCGCCGACAACGCCCAGGCAGAGGGGTCCAGGGCTTCCGCCGAGCGGCGGGAGCCCCCTGCCGATGGCTGACGCGACGGCCGACCCCGAGCAGGCACGCGCGGTCCTCGGGCGGGAGCGGTTCGCCATCTGCAGCGCCGATTTCTACGGCGAGCTCGCCGACAAGCTCGCCGCCGAGGCGAGCGCCACGTTTGTCGAGGCCGGCGTCCCCGCCGAAGGCATCGACGAGCATCGGGTGCCCGGAGCCTTCGAGCTGCCCCTCGCGGCCCGCTGGTGCGCCGAGTCGGGCCGCTACGCCGGGGTTGCCTGCCTGGGCACCGTGATCCGGGGTGAGACCGACCACTACGACTTCGTCTGCTCCCAGGCCGCCGAGGGGCTCCAGCGCGTCTCGCTGGACACCGGCGTTCCGTGCGCGTTCGGTGTCATCACCTGCGAGACAATGGACCAGGCGCTGGCCCGCGCCGGAGGGGCGAAACGCAGCCAGGGCCGCGACGCGGCCGAGGCCGTGATGCGCATGATGCTGCTGGGCCGCCGGTTGCACTAGCCCGGCGGACGGTGTCCGGAACGTGCTCCGGACCTCCGGTGCGCTAGCGTTGCCGGTCGCTCATGGCCCAGGTCTGTTTCAGCTGCGGCAAGAAACCCGGTTTCGGAAACAACCGGAGCCACTCCATGCGCGCCACGAGGCGGCGCTTTGCGCCGAACCTGCAGAAGGTGCGGATCGTGGTCGACGGGTCACCCCGCCGCGAGCTCGTCTGCACGCGCTGTATCAAGGCGGGCAAGATCACCAAGCACGTTCGCCGCGCCGCCCCAACGGGTTGAGCCCGTGAGCGAGCCGACCCTGGTCCGCTTCCGGCGGGTCGTGGCGACGGCACATGCGTTGTTCGACGAGCGCCGCGAGGAGGTCAACGACCTCAACGTCTTCCCCGTCGCCGACGGCGACACCGGCGACAACATGGCGCTCACGCTCGCCGCGGTGTTGCGCCAGCTCGAGACCCTCTCCGAGCGGTCGGTCGAGGAGATCGGTCGCGACGAGATCGTCGAGGCGGTCGCCCACGCTGCCCTGATGGGTGCGCGAGGCAACTCGGGCGTGATCCTCAGCCAGGTCGTACGCGGCGCCGCCGAGGAGCTCGCAAGCCGGCCCGGTGAACTGATCGACCCCGTCCTGATCACCGCCGCTTTCGGCCGTGCGGCCGACGCGGCGTATGACTCGGTGCGCAACCCGGCCGAGGGCACCATCCTCACGGTCGTGCGCGAGATGGCCCACGCCGTGGCCGCCGAGGTCGCCCACATGGGCGAGTGGCACCTCAGCCACCACTCGGCCGACGCCGCCCAGGACGCGATGCTCGCCCGCGTCCTCGAGGCCGCCGTCACGGCGGGTAACCGCGCGGTGGAACGCACCACCGGGCAGCTCGAGGTGCTCGAGGAGGCCGGCGTCGTCGACGCCGGCGCCCACGGTCTCGTCCTGATCCTGGCCGGGATGGTCGCCGGCCTGCGCGGCGATGTCGCCGAAGCCCCGGATGTGACCGAACGCGATGCGGCTGCGGTCCTGCCCGCCGGCCACGACCTCTCGGACTTCCGCTACTGCACGAACTTCGTCGTCAGCGGCGCCCAGCCGGTCGACCAGCGAGCGGCCGCCAGGGAGCTGGAACGGATCGGCGACAGCGTGCTGGTCGTCGGCGACGCCGGCATGGTGCGCATCCACGTCCACACCGACGACCCCCAACAGGCCACCGCCCTCTTTTCCTCGACCGGCACCGTGAGCGACCTCGAGGTGGCCGACATGAACGACCAGATCGCGGCCCGCGCCCACCGGCTCGCCGCCTCGGGCCCGCAGGAGTCCATGGCCACCGCGTTCGTCGCCGTCTGCTCGGGCCCGGGCCTTTGCTCGCTGTTCGGCGAGATGGGAGCGCTCCCGCTCGACGGTGGCGCGACGATGAACCCCTCCACCGACGAGATCCTCGGGGCGATCGCCGGCGCGGGAGCCGACGAGGTCGTCGTGCTGCCCAACTCGCCGAACGTCGTGATGGCCGCCGAGCGCGCAGCCGAGCTCGCCGACACGCCGGTCCACGTGATCGACTGCACCTCCCAGCAGGCCGGGCTGGTCGCGATGGTCGAAGTCGACCCCCGGCGCCCCGGAGCCGAGAACGTCAAGCGACTGCGCGACGCGCTGGATACGACCCGTGTCGGCGCCGTCGCACCGGCCGCCCGTGACGACGTCAAGGGCCGCTTCGAACGCGGCGACGCCGTGGGCTTTGTCGACGACGAGATCGCCGTGTGGGGCGCGGCCGAGGAGACCCTCAACGGCGTCATCGAGGCGCTGCGCGGCCACGCCGAGATCATCACGCTCGTGGGGGGCGATCAGGCTCCGGTCGCGCTCGACGAGCTACACCTGCCCGGCGACATCGACGTCGAGGCCCACGAGGGGGGCCAGCAGCACTACTGGTGGCTGGTGGCCGCCCAGTAGACGGACCTCCAGGGACGAGAGCCGCGGTTCTCTACCCTCGAAGGACGATGACCGCCGACGACCGAACCCCGCGACCGGGGGCGGCCGAGCTCGAGGGCGCCGCCGCCCTGGCCCGTCGCCTCGCCGTGGCCGTCCGCCGCGCCGTGGTCGTCCCCGACGATGCGCTGGAGGCGAGCCTCGTTGCCCTGTTCGCCGAGGGGCACGTGCTGATCGAGGACCACCCCGGGGTGGGAAAGACCTCGCTCGCCCGGGCCCTGGCGGACGCCTGCAGCACCGACCTCGCCCGGATCCAGGGCACGTCGGACCTGCTTCCGGCCGACATCGTCGGGGTCAACGTCTTCGACCAGTCGCGCGGGGAGTTCTCCTTCCACCCGGGGCCGGTGTTCGCCAACGTCGTGCTCGTCGACGAGCTCAACCGGGCCTCGCCGAAGACCCAGTCGGGGTTGCTGGAGGCCATGGAGGAACGCCACGTCACCGTCGACGGACGCACCCACCAGCTCGCTCGGCCCTTCACCGTGATCGCCACCCAGAACCCCGCCGAGTACGACGGGACCTTTCCCCTCACCCAGGCCCAGCTGGACCGCTTCATGGTCCGCGTCTCGCTCGGCTATCCCGACGCGGCCGCCGAGGCGGCCCTGATCGACGACGCCGCTCGGCCTGCGGGGGCCGAGGCGGCCGCGTCGGTCGCCGAGGTGCGTGACGTGATCGAGTCCGGGTCGCGCGTCCACGCCTCCCAGGCGCTGCGCGAGTACGTCGTCGAGCTGCTCGCCGCCACCCGGCGCGACGTGCGGCTGGAGGTCGGGGCAAGCCCCCGGGCGGGGGCGCTGCTGTTGCGCGCCGCCCGGGTCCGGGCGCTGATCAGCGGCCGCGACCACGTCCTGCCCGAGGACGTCAAGGCATTGGCCGTCCCGGTCCTCGCCCACCGTCTGCGCCCGTCGCTGGTCGCCGTCGCCGATGGCGATTCGCCGCGCCAGGCCGTGGCCGATGCGCTGGGCTCCGTCCCGGCTCTCTGATGCGCGGGCCCGGCGCCCTGCTGCTGGGCCTGGGGCTCAGCGGTGCAGCGCTCATCTTCGGGATCACCGCCCTGTGGATGCCGGGCCTGATGCTGATCACCGTCGCTGTCGCGGCCGCTGTGTGGACCGTCACCGCCGCCGTCTCGACGACCGTCTGGCGTGAGGCGCCGGAGGAGCTGGTCGAGGGCGCCGAGCAGCCGATCTGGGCCCATGCCCGGTCCGAGGGCCTCGGCGCGATCGTCGAGCTCGACGATCCCGTCGCGGCCGGCACCACCGATCTCGCGACCCGGTCCGAACGCGGGACCACGACCTCGGGGGGCGTCATGCGCGCCGGGCGCCGTGGCCGGCGTGTCCTGCCCGCCGTGCGGGCCCGCGTGGGCGATCCCCTGGGACTGTGGGGGCGGGTCCGGCTCGGCGGCGAGCAGCAGGTCCTGATCGTCCCGCGCGTCGACCCGGTGGATCCGGCTGTCCTGCGGGCGGCAGGCGTCGTCGCCCCGCGCGGTGCCGTCGACGGGCCGGAGGCGGACCTGCACGCACTCGAGCCGGCCCGGCCGGGGACGGCGGCGTCGCGGATCCACTGGCCGGCGCTCGCTCGAGGGGCCGGGCTGGTCGAGCGCCGGTACGCCGCGCCCGCCGACCAGCGAGGACCGCTCATCGTGGTGTCGGCTCCGGCGGGCTCGCAGCCCGAGGCCCTCGACCGCGCAGTGCGCGCGGCCGGATCGGTGAGCTGCCATCTGCGAGCTCGCGGCGGGTGCCGGCTGCTCGTGCCCGGCGAGCCGGCCCCCCGGGTCATCGACGGCGACCACTCCTGGGCGGAGGCCCGGCGGCTGCTGGCCGTCGTCATGGCCGGCCCGCTGGCCCTCGATTCCCGCTCTGCGGTGTCGGTGTGGATCGAGGCCGGGCCGGCGGGTCCGCCCGTGACAGCCCGCGCGGCCCGGCTGGTGCTGTGGGCCGACCCGGCGATGGCCGACGACGATGCACCGGCCGTGGCGGGGCTTCCCCTGCGCCGGATGGCCGGGCGGAGCGCAGCGTGACCGCGGCGATCGCCGGCCTCCGGCTCGCGGGGCTCGGGGTGCTCGGCTGGCTGCTCGCCGCCGGGTGGGGGTCGCTGCTGGTCCCGGCGCGGCCCGGCGTCGTGGCGCTCGGGCTCGCCGCCGGGGCGATGGCCGCCGTCGCGTTCCTCGCGGCCCCCAGCCC
>JBPCPM010000069.1:0-49842 GCA_050999155.1 Solirubrobacterales bacterium | reverse complement strand
CCGACGACAACCCGTTGCTGGCCGAGGAGTTCATCGTCCGCGAGTCGTTCGGACAGGAGAGCGCCGACCCGACGGCGCCTGGGCCGGCCGGCGGGTAAGTCCCGACGGCGGCACGCCCTATCGTTGCGGTCATGGTGCATCCGCCCCGCGACGCAGACCTCCGCGAACCTCTGTTCGAACTGCAAGCGCGAAAACGCCGGGCCGGCTACCCGGCCGTCGGCACCTCGCTGTCGGAGACGGCGCCGACGTCGCGCATGAACTGCAGCGCATCCCAGGCGCTCCAAGTCTCGACGATCTTACCGCCCGCGAACCGGTCGATGTTGATCCCGCGAACGGGAGGACCGCCCCGGTCGTGGGTGGGCTCCAGGCCCATGAACTCCTCCTCGAACGTCCCGTCCACGCTCCAGCGCGTGATGACCTTATCGCCCGCCTCGAAGCTGTCCTCGACCGTGAACTCAAGGTCGGGGAACGACTTGCGGTACATCGTGATGTTCTGCTTGACCGCCTCGCGGTCGATGTCGCCCATCAACATGTCGTGGACCGCTGCGTCCTCGCTCACCACCTCGTCCAGCACGTCCAGCTTGCCCTCGTTCCAGCACTCGTCGTACAGCCGCCGCGCGGCTTCGATGTTTGCCCCTTGCATTGCGTCCTCCCTCGGCTGGGAATCTTGTCGCCAACCGACGCTACTCCTGGGTGGCGGGCCGGTCAACAGGCCTGCTTGCGGTCCCTCGGGTCCCCTGCTTTCGGTAGGTGGACCCGCTCCGGTTCCCCGGGGACGGCGGGCCGGAGCGTCTACACCACCCCCCGTTCGCGATACCAGGCGATCGCGTTGCGCATCGTCTCCTCCAGCGGCCTCGAGACGTGGCCGAGTTCCTTGCGGGCGCGGGTGTCGTCGTAGTACCAGCGGCGGGCGGACATCAGCGCCATCTGTTCGGTTAGCGGGGGGTCGCTGAGCACGCGCTCGGCCGCCCACCCCGTCCAGCGGCCCACCACCGCCGGCAGCCGGATGGCCGGCGAGGAGCGGTCGGTGATCCACGACAGCAGGCCGAACAGCTGCCTGAACGTCACGTCGGTACCGCCCAGCAGGTAGCGCCGCCCGGGCTCGCCGCGGTCCATGGCCTTGATCAGGCCGTCGGCAGCGTCGCGGACGTCGAGGGCGTTGTGGCCGCCGGCAATGTACGCCGGCACCTCACCGTTGAGAAAGCCGACCAGCAGATCGGAGCTGGAGCCGTTGACATCGCCGGGGCCGTAGCAGAAGGTCGGGTAGGCGAAGACGACCGGCATGCCCCCCTCGGTCTGCTCGCGGACGAACAGCTCAGCCACACGCTTGGCCTGGACGTACGGGACCGGCAGGCTCTCCAGCCGCCAGGGCGAGTCCTCGGTCGCCGGCGTGCCGTCCCCGCCGGCCAGGGCGAAGATGCTCGCCAGGTAGACGATCCGCTCGACCTCCGAGCCCTCCAGCGCCGCGAACAGGTTCTGCGTCGTCTCGACGTTGAGCCGGTGCATCCGCTCGCCGTCGCCGCGCTCGAGGCTGATCACCCCCGCGATGTGGTGGACCCGCCGCGCCCCTTCGACGGCGGCGGGCAGGGTGCCCGGGTCGAGCAGGTCGCCGGTCACGACCTCCAGTCCCTCGCGGCCGGCGAGGCCCACCTGCTCCAGGCCGGCCGGGTCGCGGACCAGCACGCGAACCGGCTCGCCGCGGTCGAGCAGCTGCGCGACGACGTGGGAGCCGATGAAGCCGGTGGCGCCGGTGACCAGCGTCGGGCCGCTCACCTGCGCACCGTGCGGACGTGGCAGTACTGCGTGCCCCGCCCCGCGACCTGCGCCACGTCCATGCCCGCGTCGGCCGCGACTTGCTCGAGCGCACCGAGATCGATGGCCGAGCCGAGCCAGCGTGGGTCGCGCTGGCCCTTGGGCGCGCGCCGCAGCGCGACACGGAGCCGGCTGGGCGGCCGGTGGCGCGTGTCGTGCAGGCCGGGATCGTTGGAGATCTGGAACGCGGCCCACCCTCCCGGCCGCAGCACGCGCCCGATCTCGCGCACGTAGCCGAGCGTGATCGCCGGGTCCGGAATGTGCTGGAAGACGACGTTCGAGATCGCCGCGTCGACGCTCGCGCTCCGGAGTGGACGCAGCGTCGTACCGTCCCCGTGGTGCCACGTGATGTTCGCGTGCTCAGGGTTGAGCGACCGCGCCCGCCGGAGCATCTCCGCCGACACATCGAAACCGTGCACCGCCGGGACCCGGTCGGCCAAGGCGCGCGTCAAGCGCCCGATCCCGCAGCCGAGGTCCACTGCGGTCTCATCGCCGTGCAGCGTGGCGCCGACGGCACCCAGCGGCTCGTTCAGGCGCTCGGATCCGCGCGCCCAGAACCGCGCCTGGTCGGGGTGGCGGTAGGCGTGACTGCTGTCGACGAAGTAGAACGCGTCCTCGCGCGCCCGCTCGTCCCAGAAGCGGCCCATCGCCCTCCCCGTCACGCGGCCCTTGTGACCCATGGGGCTCACGGTATCTCGGCCGGCTCCGTGCCCACCCGGCCAGATCCCGCGTAGACGTTCATCTGTCCCGCCCGGGCGAAGCCGCACAGCGTCATCTGACGCTCAGTGGCCAGCGAGATCGCGAGCGAGCTGGGAGCGCCCACCCCGACGAGGATCGGGCAGCCGGCCACCGCGGCCTTCTGGACGAGCTCGAACGACAGGCGCCCGCTGACGCACAGGACCAACTCGGCGAGAGGAACAAGGCCCTCGTCCAGGGCCCACCCGATCACCTTGTCCATGGCGTTGTGGCGGCCCACATCCTCGCGGGTACACAGGGCCCGGCCCGAGGCGCCGAACAGCCCCGTCGCGTGCAGCCCACCGGTGAGCTCGAACACCGGCTGGGCCAGCTGGTCGGGCAGTGCGGCCAGCAACGTCCGTTCGACGACCGGCCCCGGACCCAGCACCGGGGAATCGACGGCAAGCTGCTCGATGGCGCCCTTGCCGCACACGCCGCACGAGGACGTCGCGTAGAAGCTCCGCGAGCCCGGGTCGCCGACCAGCGGGCCCGCCACGTCGACGGTGTTGGCCTCCAGCTCGGCCCCAGGCGACACGGTGCGCGGGCCGTCGATCAAGCCCTCGCCGTGCAGGAAGCCGAGCGCGAGCTCCTCGTCGTGACCGGGGGTCCGCATGGTGACCGCCAGCGGCTCGCCGTCGACCCGGATCTCGAGCGGCTCCTCGACCGCGACCTCGTCGCTGCCGCCGTCGTAGCTGACCCGCGTATGCATCCGGGGGCTCACGCGGCCAGTATCGCCGACAGGCCGAATGCGACCGTCCCCCGCTGGGTACGGTCACCCTCGATGGCGCTGCGCGAGCCGACCAAGCTCCCCACCCCCAAGCACTGGGCGAGCCTCAAGCCGTTCGGGATCGGCGAGCAGCGGCCCAACAACTTCTACGAGGTGTTCCGGGCCGCGGCCGAGAACTCCGACAGCCCGCGGTACGCGTGGCGGATCCTGCGCGACGGCGTCTGCGACGGCTGCGCCCTGGGCACCAAGGGGCTGCGCGACTGGACCATCGACGGCGTGCACCTGTGCAACGTGCGCCTACGGCTGCTGCGCCTCAACACCATGGGGGCGATGGATCCCGAGGCGCTGACCGACGCCGAGGCGCTGCGCACGCTCAGTGGGGAGGAGCTGCGCCGACTCGGGCGGCTGCCCTACCCGGCCCTGCGCCGCGCCGGCGAGCGCGGGTTCACGCGAATCGGCTGGGACGAGGCCCTGGACATGGTCGCCGACCGGATCACCGAGGCGGGGCCCGACCGCATCGCCTTCTACCTGACGAGCCGCGGCATGGCCAACGAGAACTACTACGTCGCCCAGAAGGCGGCCCGCGCGATGGGCACCAACTCCATCGACAACGCCGCGCGGGTCTGCCACTCGCCAAGCACCGCGACGCTCAAGGCGGCCGTCGGCGCCCCGGCCTCCACCTGCTCCTACAGCGACTGGATCGGCACCGACCTGATCGTGTTCATCGGGTCCAACGTGGCCAACAACCAGCCGGTCACGACCAAGTACCTGCACCTGGCCAAGAAGGCCGGGACCAAGGTGGCGACGGTGGGGCCCTACCGCGAGCCGGGCATGGAGGCCTACTGGATCCCCTCTACCCCCGAGAGTGCCCTGTTCGGCACCAAGATCTCCGACCGTTTCTTCCAGATCTCCACGGGCGGCGACGTCGGCTTTCTCACCGGCGTGCTCAAGCACATCATCGAGCAGGGCTGGACGTCCGAGCGGTTCATCAGCGACAAGACCGAGGGCTTCGACGAGCTCAAGGCGATTTGCGAGAAGGCGACCTGGGAGGAGCTCGAGACGCTCTCGGGCACCAGCCGCGACGAGATGCTCGGCCTGGCCGAGATGGTGGGCAAGGCCGAGCGCGGCGTGCTGGTGTGGAGCATGGGAATCACGCAGCACTCCGACGGCGAGGAGGGCGTTCGGGCGATCGTCAACCTCGCCCTGTCGCAGGGCTGGATCGGCCGTGAGGGCTGTGGGCTGATGCCGATCCGCGGCCATTCGGGCGTGCAGGGCGGCGCCGAGATGGGCTGCTACTCCACGACGTTCCCCGGGGGCAAGCCGATCGACGAGGACTCCGCCGCCGAGCTCAGCAAGACGTGGGGCTTCGGCGTGCCGTCGGAGCCCGGGCTCACGGCGCCGGAGATGATCGACGCGGCCGAGCGCGGCGAGCTCGACGTCCTGTTCGCCTCGGGCGGCAACTTCGTCGACGTCCTTCCGGACCCGGCCCGTGTGCGCAAGACGCTCGGCCGGATCCCCCTGCGCGTCCACATGGACATCACGCTCTCGGCCCAGATGCTGCTCGAGCCGCCCGAGGGCTCCGACACCGCGGTCCTGCTGCTGCCGGCCACCACCCGCTACGAGGTGCCCGGCGGCGTGACCGAGACCTCCACCGAGCGCCGGGTGGTGTTGAGCCCCGAGATCCCCGGCCCAAGGATCGACGAGGCCCGCCCCGAGTGGGAGGTCTTCAGCGACCTCGCCGCACGCGTCGCGCCCGAGCACGCCGACGACATCCGCTTCGAGGGCACGGCCCACATCCGCCGGGAGATCGCCGCGACGATCCCGCTGTACTCGCAGCTCGACCAGCTGCGAAACGGCGGCGACTCCTTCCAGTACGGCGGGCCCCGCCTGTGCGAGGGCCCCGACGGCCAGGAGTTCGATACCGACGACGGGCTCGCCCACTTCGCCGCCGTGCAGCCCCCCGAGCCGCCCCCCGACGACGGCCGCTTCCGCCTGTCGACCAGGCGCGGCAAGCAGTTCAACTCGATTGTCCAGGAGGCCGAGGATCCGCTGAACGGCGTCAGCCGGGAGTCGGTGATGATGAGCGCCACCGACGCCGAGCGGCTCGGGGTGGACGAGGGCAACGCCGTCCTGCTGCGTTCCGAGCACGGGCAGCTGCCCGCCCGGGTCACCGTCGCCGACATCGCCCCCGGCAACCTCCAGGTCCACTGGCCCGAGGGCAACATCTTGATCGGCCAGGAGCGCTCGCCGGAGTCCGACATCCCCGACTACAACGCGCGGGTCGAGGTCCTCGTCGGCGACGAGGCCGGCTGACCGCTGCTCAGTCGCCCGGCTTGGCCTGGCTGATCTCCAGCAGGTGGCCGTCGGGGTCGCGGAAGAAGCAGCGGACCTCGAAGTCGTTTTCGACCGGCGGGGTGAGGAACTCGGCGCCGACGACGTCCTCGTAGAACAGCCGCGAGGCCGACGTGTCGCTGACCACGAGGATCTGCGTCGCCTGCATGTCGGAGGTCGGGAACTCGCTCACGATCGGACCCTAACTGCCCTCCCCGAAGGGCGAACGCGAGAGACTCGGCCCAGGCTGTCGATTCGGGCGTGTCCCGCTCGTAGCCAATGTGAGAGGCGGGAACGGCCCGCCGCCATTTCGAGAGGAGCACACCGTGCCGAAGTACCTGCTGTCCGTGCATAGCGTGGAGGGCGAGCCCCGCCCGGAGATGTCCGACGAACAGATGCAGGGGTTCATGAAGCAGATCGAGGAACTCGAGGCGGAGATGCGCTCCTCCGGTGCGTTCGTGTTCACCGGGGGCCTGCACCCGCCCGACACCGCCACCGTCGTCCACCCCTCCGAGGGCGACCTGTCGACGACCGACGGGCCGTTCGCCGACGCCAAGGAACACATCGCCGGCTTCTACGTCCTCGAAGCCGACGACCTCGACGCCGCGATGGGCTGGGCGCAGAGGGTCACCGCGTGCGTCGGCAAGCCGATCGAGGTCCGGCCCTTCCGGGACGCCCACACCGTCTGACCGCGGCGGACGGCCGTCGAGGGCGCGATCGGCCGGATCTTCCGCGCGGATGTCCGGCCGCTCGATCGCCGCCTTGATCCGTGGCCTCGGCGACATCGACCTCGCCGGGGACGCCGTGCAGGAGGCGCTCGCGATTGCGGTCCAGCGGTGGGCCGACGACGGTCTGCCGCCGAACCCCGCACGCCGAACCCAACGAACCACCCCCCCATAGCGATGTCTTCGCAGCATTCGGCGCGAGCACGGCAGGCAAAACCCGAACGCAAGCGGCGAACACGACGAACCACCCCCCATTGCGGGGTTTTCGTTGAGTTCGGCCCGGGTGAGGAGCGGAAAGCGACGGGGGTGCCGGGCTGCTACTCGGAACCCGAGCCCGAATCCCGTCCGGCGGGGCGACGATCGCGGGAGGCACCGCTGGGATCCGGCGAGCCTGACCGGCCGGTGGACCGCGCGGATCCGACCCGGTCGGGGGGCCCGCTGGGACCGGGCGCCGCACCGCGTTCCGGCGGCGCCGGCGGCAGCGGCGCGGGCGGGGAGCCGGGAGCGGCGGCCGAGGGGCCGATTCCCGGCCTGACCTTCTCCGGTTCGTAAACCACGATCGAGTCGGCGAACCGGTCGTGCAGGGCCTGGCGCCGCTCGGTCACCACCATCGCGACCGCCCCGAAGGGAAAGACCACGAGAGCGATCAGCCGCTTGATGGCCTGTCCGAGCCCCAGCCGCTCGCCGGCGAGCGACGCAACGCGCAGGCCCAGGATCCGCATCCCGGGCGTCTGGCCGACCAGGGTCCAGAAGAAGAGCAGGTAGCTGGAGCCGATCGTCCCCCACGCCACCGCGGCGACCGCCGTGGTCTGCAGGGGGAGGTCGCCCACGAAGTCGGGAAACAGGGCTCGCACCAGGGAGGCGACGATCGCCGTGAAGGCCGCGAGCGAGAGGTTGACCAGCACGCCGTCGATGGCCAGCGCCATCGCCCGGGTGATCGCCCCCGCGTAGGGCAGCTCGAAGCCGTCGACCCCGGCGGGATCCGGCAGGAAGTCGGGAATCGTCGTCATGACGTCTCCCGGACCTCGGGGGCCAGCGGCGACTCGGGCACCCCGGTCCGGGGACGGCCCAGGACCCGGCGCACGATCCGCTCGAGCGCGTCGTCGGCCGCCATGCTGGCTCGCCGGACCTCGTCGGCCAGCTCGCCGGCGATGCCCAGCGACTGTTGGGCGATGGCACCGCGGACCTCGTCGGAGTTGGCGATGCGCTCGACGACCATCTGCATCTCGCGGCTAACCAGCACCCGCTCGACGGTGCGCTCGAGCGTCTGGCTCTCCAGGACCCGGGAGATCGCCCGCTCGGTTGCCTCGGAGTCCACGAGCTCGGCGGCGACGCGGTCGGGGACGTCGGCCTCGATCAGCGCCTGGGTCAGGCGCTCGACGAAGTCGCCTTCCAGCAACCGGTCGACGATCCGCTCGGCCAGCTGGTTGCGCACGGCGGCATCGGCCAGGACGTCAACCCCCCGCCCGAGCATCGCGTCGGTCACCGGCCGGGCCGGCCCGGTCACACGTCCGGCAGCGTTTCGCAGGGGGGCGCCAAGGCCGCGCCGTGGAGAGTCGGCCATGCCTGAATGGTGGCAGGACGGTCGGCTGACGCCGGGGGCCTGCGAGCCGAACCGGGCGCGGGGCCTGGTCGAGTGCCGCCCGGGGATTCGGCGCCTTCGACGCGAGCGACGGCCCTCCCTACGATGAGCAGATGCACGTCGAGATCTGGTCGGACATCGCCTGCCCCTGGTGCTACGTCGGCAAGCGCCGCTTCGAGGCCGCGTTCGCCGGCTTCGAGCACCGCGACGAGGTCCAGGTCACCTGGCGGTCCTTCGAGCTCGATCCCGCAGCCGCGCGCGAGCAGCCCGGCGTGTACGTGGAACGCCTGGCCGCGAAGTACGGACGCACCCGCGAGCAGGCCCAAGAGATGATCGACGGCATGACCGAGACGGCGGCCGGCGTCGGCCTGGACTTCCGCTTCGACATCATCCGCTCGGGCTCGACGTTCGACGCCCACCGGCTCGTACACCTCGGCGCGGCGCACCACATCTCAGAGGCGGTGACCGAGCGGCTCTTTGCCGCCTACCTCACCGAGGGCCGGCCGATCGGCGAGCCCGAGACGCTTGCCGAGGTGGCCGCCGAGACTGGACTCGACGCGGCCGAGGTCCGCGAGGTGCTCGACGGCGATCGGTTCGCCGATGCGGTCCGAGCCGACGAGGGCCTTGCCGCGCAGCTCGGGATCGCCGCGGTGCCGTGCTTCGTCGTCGACCGGGCGACAGGCGCATCGGGCGCGCAGGACCCCAAGGTGCTGCTGGACCTGCTGCGCGACGGCTGGCAGGCGCGCGAGCCGGCCAACGCCCCGGCGCGCAGCTAGCCAGCTTCGCCGAGCAGCGAAGGTGCACCTGGAGGCGCACGTGCCCGTGCCCTGGACTCCGTCCCAGGCCGGCCCTGAACCTTCCGGGCCGCTCACGCATCCAAGTACCACGACCCCGACGATAGGACGACTCTGATGAGCGGCATCCCCTACCTGGCGCTGTACCGCGACGGCGAGATCGTCCGCGACAGCCACGGCGCACAGCCCAAGCGAGCGGTGGCGCTGAGGTTCGGCCTCGACGACATCGCCCTGCGAGCCGCATAGTGGGCAGCCCGATCGCGACAGAGGTGTGAGCGGTGCCTGAGGCGCCATCGAACCGGCAGGCGCCTCGCCCGGCCACGGCCTTCGTGCTCTCCGGCGGGGCCAGCCTCGGCGCGATCCAGGCGGGCATGCTGCGCGCCCTGTTCGAGCGGGGCATCGAGCCCGATCTCGTGCTCGGCTCCTCAGTCGGCGCCCTCAACGGCGCCTACATCGCGTCGCGGCCGCCGACCGTGGAGACGGCCCGCACGCTCGCGGCGGTCTGGCGCGGAGTCAGGCGCTCGGACATCTTTCCGCTCAACCCGCTTGCCGGGCTCGCCGGTTTTCTCGGGCAGCGGCAAAGCATGCTCTCGGCCCGAGGCCTGCGCCGGACAATCGCGCGGCACGTGGAGCTCGACCGCCTCGAGCACGCGAGCGTGCCCCTGCACGTGATCGCGACCGACCTGTTTTCCGGGGCCGAGAGGCGGCTCTCCCACGGCGACGCGGTCTCGGCGATCCACGCCAGCGCCGCGATCCCCGGCGTCTTCAAGCCGGTGGACTGGGAGGACACCAAGCTCATCGACGGCGGTATCGCCAACAACACGCCGATCACCCACGCGATCGAACTCGGGGCCGAACGGATCTACGTATTGCCCACCGGCATGGCGTGTGCGCTCTCCGAGCCGCCGCGCGGCGCGCTTGCGATGAGTCTCCACGCCATGAGCATCCTGGTGACCCGCCGCCTGACACACGAGATCGAGAACCTGGCCGATCGCGCCGAGCTGATCGTGCTGCCTCCTCCCTGCCCACTCGACGTGCTGCCCATCGACTTCAGCCACGCCGAGGAGCTGATCGACCGCGGCTACGAGGACGCCCGCGCCTACCTCGAGGGGGTCCGTCCGGGCGAGGGGCCCCGGGTGCCGTTCTCCCTGACCGCCCACTCCCATCGCGTGGAGGCTCCCGACGCCGAGGTCGCCGACGAACCGTCCACCCCGCCGCGCTGATCCAGCCGAGGGCCTAGGTGGTCGCGCCGAGCAGCGACTCCTCGGCCTCGGTGGCGAAGACGTGAAGCCCCCGGCGCTCGGAGATCTCCCGGCAGACGGTGATCCCGCGGACGCTGTTGCCGTAGCGGTCCAGCCCCGGGGAGTAGACGGCGATGCCCATCTTCCCGGGGATCACGGCGAGGATCCCGCCGCTGACGCCGCTCTTGGCGGGCACGCCGACCTCGTAAGCCCACTCGCCGGCGAAGTCGTACATCCCGCACGTGTACATGACGCTGAGCACGTCGCGGGCGCACCGCCGCGGCAACGCACTCTCGCCCGTGATCGGGTTCGAGCAGCCGTTGGCCAGGGTCGCGCCCATCATCGCGAGATCGCGGCAGGTCACCGCGACCGAGCACTGGCGCAGGTACAGCGACAGGGTCGGGATGACGTCGTGCTCGAGCATCCCCTCGCTGCGCATCAGGTACGCCATCGCCCGGTTGCGATCGGCCCCTTGCTGCTCGGCCGCGTAGACGTCCTCGTCGGGACCGATCTCATGGTTGCCCGCGCACGCCCGCAGCAGCTCCAGGATGGGCTCGAAGGACTGCTCGACGTCGCCATCGAGCAGCATGTCGGCCACCGCGAGCGCTCCACCGTTGACCATGGGGTTGAAGGGGCGGTGGTTCGCCTCGTCGTACTCGAGCGAGGTGAAGGCGTCGGCGCTGGGCTTGACCCCGACTCGCTTCAGCACCGCCTCGCTGCCCTGCTCGCGCAGCGCGAGCCCGTAGGCGAAGACCTTCGACAGTGACTGCAGGGCAAACGGAAGGTCGGCGTCTCCCGCGGTGACGATGTCGCCGTCGACGCTGACCAGGCAGATGGCGAAGTGGTTGGCCTCAGGCCCGGCTTCGGCCGGCGGGTAGTAGCCGCGCGGCGAGGAGTAGTAGCGGTCAACCTGGCGCTGCGCGTCGCCCAGCTCGAGGTGCCGGGCGTATATCCCCTCCAGCCGCTGCTGGACCTGCGCTCGCTGGGCGGCGTCCATGGCGCGCAGTGTTTCAGGCGTGCTGCACCAGCCGTCGCGGGGCTCCAGTCCGGGCCGCGGCGATCGCCTCGCGCCCGTCGGCGAGCCGGGACCTCGCCCACAGGAAGGGCACCCACCCGTCGGCCAGCTCGCCGGCCAACCGGATCGACGGAGCCGCGAGCGCGGCGGCGTGCGGCTGCACACACCGACAGCACGCTTGAGGCGAGGGCGCGCGGGTCTCGAACGGTGTGAACCCGACCCCGACCGGAACGGAGGCGGTCATCGCTCATCCCCGCTTTCTGCCTTGGCCTCGATGAGCAACACCCGGGCCGCGGCAAGCACCGATCCGTCGGGGCTGTAGACGGCGGACCCCGCGGTGAGCTTGCGACCGTTGCGCTCGATCGGCCAGGCGACAACGACGTGCTGTCCACCGGGCACCGGGGCGCCGGCGATCTCCGCCTGCATCCGGGCCAGGAACGCCATCGGCATCCCGTCACTCTCGTGCGGGTACAAGGCGAAATAGGTCGGGCAGTCGAGCACGGCCCACAGGATCTCCACGGGCACCTCGCCACCGTCGGGGCTCGGCGTCCACGGCGAGGCCACCATCGATCGCCCCTCCACGCTGCCCCCGTACACGCCCATGGCGTCATCGCGGTCGGGTCCGCAGACGAAGCAGCAGCTGAAGATCTCGCCGCTCGGCGCCCGATAACGGGCGCTCGCCGCTCGGGCCTGGTCGAGCGTCGGTGGCTGGGGCACCTCGAGCACCAGAGCGTCGGCCGGCTCGACCGTCGCCACGACCGCGTCGCCGTCGCTGATCCGCAGGTTCTCGCCGTCGGCTTCGACCGTGAGCTCGGTGTCCAGGGGCACGGGACTGCGCAGCGCGACCTCCGCCGGCCCGTCGAGCAGCTGGGCGAACAGGCCGCAGCTGTATCCACCGTTGCCGCTTGTGATGGGACCGTTGAACCGGGGGGCCACCACAAGCGGGTCACGCCGGGGGGTACGGGTGCTGGTCGTCGTGCTCACGCGCGGATGCCTCCTGGATCGGGATACGGACCAGCCTCGCACTGCCGAGCCAGAACGGCAAGGCCTGTTATCAGCCGTGTTCGTGGCCGGATCCAGGCACCCGTCGTCGAGGAGCACGCGCCCGTCCCGGACCCCCGTCTCCACCGCCTCGTGGCTTGGCGATGCGGCCGAGGGGTTTGGCGGTGGGCGACCGTGGCGGCTGCTACCAGGTGCCGTCGTCGGCGGGTTCGAGCCCCGCGCGGATTCCCTCGAGGGCCGACGCCCGGGCGCGGAGCTTGGTCTCGCGGTGGGCGTCCTCGTTGAGGTTCTTCATGGCCTCGATGGCCTGCTCGGCGACGGCGTCGAGCTGGTCGGCGGGGACGACGTGGTCGAGGAAGCCGGCCGTCTTCGCGTCGGCGGGCCCGAACAGCTCGCCGGTGATGACCGAGCGATCGTGCCAGGCCGGGTTGAGCCGGTGGCCGGCGAGCGCGACGGCAAAGCGCGGCATGGTCAGCCCGATCGCCGCCTCGTTGAGCCCGATGCGAAAGTCGCCCTCGACCCCGACGCGAATGTCGCAGGACATCAGCACGAAGCCGCCCATCGCGATCCCGTGGCCCGTGCAGACCGCGACCGTGGGCCGGGGAAAGGAGAACAGCCGCTCGGCCAGCTTGGCGCCGAGCCCGAGCATCTCGTTGGTCTTCGTGCCGAGCGTCTTGAGGTCGAAGCCGGCCGAGAACTTCCCCTCCCGTCCACGGATCACGACGATCGCATTGGCCTGCTCGGCCTCGTCGAGCGCGGAAAGGACCGCTTCGAGCATCTCGACGGAAAAGGCGTTCACGGCGCCGTCGTCCATGGTGATCCGGCAGACGCCCTCGCCAGTTTCGGTGGTTACGAGATCGGGATGGGACACGCCGCGAGCCTACCCCACCGCGGCGGCCCTCAACGGTATCCGGAACCGTTGGGCTCGCGGGTCGGCCTCAGGGACCAGGCGCGTCCTCCCTCGCGTCCAGATACTCGACAAATCCGGCGGGCGTGTAGACCGGAAACGCCGGAGCGAGCGCCGTCAGGTCACGATCCCCGGAGACGATCACCGCTCGGCCACCCGCAACGATCAATCGGGCGCCGAGCGGACGGCCCGCTGGGCATCGAGGACAAGCGCCATCGCCTCCTCGGGGTTCGTGTCCGCCCGGTCCCAGATCCGCTCGAGGACGTCAAGGCCGAGCGACGCGCGAACGGCTTCCTCGATCACCTCGCTGTCCCCCATGCCCGTGCGGGCGGCTCGAACCTTCACCGCACGCAACAGCGACTCGTCGATCGTGAGCGTCGTTCTCGTCTTCGGCATCAGGAGGTCATCGTCTCACGATGTGGTGGCTCGATCACCGGAACTCCGCCATCACGCGATCGAACATGGCCAACGAGGGGCGCCACTCGACCCGTGCTCGTGCCGCCTCGAGCTCCCTGAGGTCCAGCAGACCTCTGGCCTCGGCCGTCGCGAAGACCTCGCGGAGTTCCTGCTCGCCCGCCACCTCGGCGAGGTCGATCAGCGTTCTCGAGACCGTGGTGACCGGAATGCCGTCCACCACGGTCACGTCCGCGGGGTCGAGGTGCGGCACTCGGTGGACGAGGACGCCCGCCGGGTGGCTCTTGCCCCCGCGCGGATCCCGCAGGTCGCCGGGGATGGTGATGTGAATCGGCTCGTGTTGGTCCATGCCGCCAAGCCTCCACGAACGACGGTGACCGATCAGCCCGCAAGGAGAACGGAAGCGCAACGACCCTGCGCCGACCCGCTGACGCGCGACCCGTCACGGTCGCGAGCCCGGGCGAGGTCGTTCAGCGTTCTCGAGCGCCGACGAGGGTGAAGGGTGGCCCGAGTGGCCGGCGCGGGAGCTGCGGTTACCAGAGGACCTCAACGTCGTAGTCGGCGAGACGAGCGTCGGCTGTCACCAGGCACCGGCGCTCCAGCTGCGCCTGAGCGACCAGAAGCCGGTCGAACGGGTCGCGATGGTGCCAGGGCAGCTGCTCGACCTGCTGCGCATGCTCCGCGGTGATCGGCATCGGGGTGAGCGTCAGGCGACGCAGCTCGCGCGCCCACCCGTCGGCGATCGACAGCTTCCCGAGCGATCGCTTGATCGCGATCTCCCAGACGCTCACGGCGCTGACCGCCACCTCGTTGCCGGGATCCTGCAACGCCTCCGTCGCCCTCGCTGACACCGAACCGCGATCGCCCAGCACGAGCCACAGGGCGACGTTCGTGTCGAGCAGCAGCCCGCTCACGCGTAGGGGTCGAAGCCCTCAGGAATGTCGTCGAAGTCCGGACCGATCTCACCCTCGAGATCCCCCCAGATCCGCCTCCGGTCGTCGCTCACCGGCGCCCGCACCAGCATGGCCACCGGCTCCCGGCCGCGGCGAATGAGCACTGACTCCCCTGCCTCGACGCGACGAAGCAACCGCGAGAGCTGGGTCTTTGCCTCCTGCACGGTGACCTCCATGGGGCCGATCCTACCAGGTTGGTCGACCAAGTTGACCAGGTCTGCCCATCCGAGGTGTCCATCCTCACTAACGAGCTCCATATCGTCGCTTCCGGGGACCTGGGTAGCAGATCTGCTACCTTGGCTCTTCGTGGACACGATCCCCCAAAAGGAACTACGCAACAACGTGGCCGAGGTGCTCCGCCGCGCCGAGGCCGGCGAGGAACTGACGATCACCGTCTCCGGCCGGCCCGTCGCCCAGCTCGGCCCCGCAGCGAACCGTCGCTGGGTGACCGGACCCGACCTCGCGAACATCTTCCGCACACCGGCGCCCGAGTCTCTCGCCGACGATCTCGCGACCCTCGACGCCGACCTCGCCGACCCGTTCGCGTGAGTCGGGTCCTGTTCGACACCTCGGTGTTGATCAGCGCCCAGTCCCCCGGCGAGCTCGAAGGGGCGATCAGCGCGGCATCCCTGGCCGAGTTGCACTTCGGCGTGCTCCTCGCGGTCGAGCCCGACGAGCGGGCACGACGAGCACAGCGACTCGGCGCGATCGAGGCGACCTTCGACCCGATCCCGCTCGACGCTGCGATCGCCCGGGAATGGGGCAGGCTCGCCGCCGCCGTCACCGAGCGTGGCGCGAACCCCCGCCGGCGAGCGATCGACCTCGCGATCGCGGCAACCGCGAACGTCCACGCGGTGCCGCTGCTGACAGCGGCCGCGGCCGACTTCGCGATCATCGACGACCTCGTCGAGGTTCGCAACCCCTCGGCCGGCGCGTCGTCAGGCTCCTAGCCTGCCCGGGCGCGGCCTCCGGGAGCGGCGGTGTGCGGATGGCCCGATATCGGCGAGATCTGAGAAACGTTTGAGCGATCGGGAAAAGGTGGTTCACCTGTCATTCATCGCAGGAGACCGTGTATTTACAGGCACCCCGCCGTCCCTGTGGCCGAGGTGCAGATCTACCTTGACCTGCTTCAGCCTCCCGAACGTGGCAGGGAGGTGCCGAACATCTGCTCGGTCGCCGATTGAAATGGGCATGACACCCCCCGACAAGCCGCGGCATCACAGCGGCTATCGCCGCGAGGAGACCGAGCAAGTCGAGGCCGCGTGTCTGACCGTGGCCGTCACCCTGGGCGCGCTCATGGATCGCCTCTGCATCGTCGGTGGGCTCGTGCCGAGCCTCATCATCGACCTTGCAGTCGGCCCCGACTCCGAAACCGGCGCCGAGCACTCCGGCACGAATGACCTGGATGTCGGCTTGGCCATCACCTTGCTCGACGATAAGAAGTACACGGACATCAGCAAGCGACTGCGCCAGGAGGGTTTCAAGCCCGACGTCAACGCCCGTGGCAACCCAACGCCCCAACGGTGGAGGCTTGGCACGCTCAACGTCACCGTCGAGTTCCTCCTGCCACCCATCCCCGGCGCCGAACAGGGCGACCGGGTGCAGCCGCTTGAGAAAGACTTCAGTGCCGACCTGCCGCTCGCACGCGCTTCGCATCGACCGCTTCTGGGTCGCGTGTGGCAGCTTCGCGACGACCTCACGACAAGCGACGGCCGAGCACGATCGCGCGAGCGTGACCGTGCTCAGGCGGCAAGCTCGTCACCGACGCCGAGCTCACTGCGGATCCACGCGACGTCGGCGAACGGCTGGCCGCGACGTCGGGCGCGCTCGGCGCCGTTTTCGATCCCCCGCACCAGCTGGATCACCTCTGCACGACGCTCTCCGGCCGCCGCCTCGCGTGGCGTGCGGCCGTCGAGCAGGGGGTGTGATTCGTCTAGCCACTTCCGCATCCGGTCAGTCATGACGCCACCGAGAAGGCGTCTCTCGTCGGCCGGCGCAAGGTCGTGGGAGACGGGCTCTGCGCGCCGCGGCGCCGAGCGACGCTCTTCCAGCCGCTGCTCGATCGGCACGAGCTCCCGCTCGTACAGCTCAGCGAGATCGCCGAAGTCGGCATCGATCAGCTCGATCGCCCTCTCGAGCCGCTCTTCCGACATGGCTTCGACGTGAAGCTGCGCCCTCTCGAGCCGCACCGTCGCGACCGGCACTGAGTCGGGATCGTCGAGCGGTCCGCCCTCGAGCACGATCGCCCTTGGAGGAAGCTTGCGCCGATCCTTGACGAGCACCTCACGCGGCACGGTGATGTCGATCTCGATCGGCTCGGCCGGGCGCAGACCGCCCAGGGCACGAAGGCGCTTCCGGGCGGCGGCGGGATCGTGGACGCGCCAGGTGGCGGAACCATGGACGAGCGGGTCGCCCTCTACGGTGAAGAAGCTCGGCTCGACGCTCCAGCCCGGAGGACGAAAGCGGATCAGCTCGAGGGCGTGGCTCCGAAGAGCCCGCGCCCGCGCGGCTTGGCCCGCCCGCTTGCCGCACGCCTCGGCGAGGCGGTCCAGCTCGGCGAGCAGCTCGGGCTCATCGCCGGGCTCGAAGCATCGCGTCGGACCCCACAGGCTCGGCGGGTCACCCTCCATCACGCGGCCAAGCAGGATGTCCCAGCGGACTGCATCGCGGGAGACGTTTCGGCTGCGCACCCGGGCTTGCGTTCCGCCGACCATGTCCTCGAGGAGGATCCAACTCCCGGGCTCGACCGCGAGCACACGAAGCAACCCGAGCCGGGCGGCGGCTATCCGTGCCGCGGCGGTGCGCTCAGCCTCGGGCAGATCCGTGCGTGCCGCGTAACGCCCGGCCGGCGTGTCGCCGTTTGGCAGCTCACGGTCATTGTGAAACCAGGTCGCGAATACCGGCAGGTCGTCGTCATCCATCCCTCGTTGCGGTCCGACGAACTCCTCGAGGGCGGCGCCGATCTCCTTCTCGAGCGCCTGCGACGACCAAGCGTGGATTCGGCGGCCGACGGCGTCGTCAAATCGCGCCTCCCGCTCGGCGCGTTGGTGCTTGGCCAAACAGCAGTGCTTGTGCTTGCGCCCGCTGCCGCACGGGCAGGCGCTGTTCCGCGAGACAGCCATCGGAGCCGACCGTAGTTGCGACTTCGGACGAAACGCCGACTCGCTGTCAGAGGGCGAGGATGAGCGCGAGCGCCTCGTCCACCGCGCGCACCTCGCTCGCATCGAGGCGTCCCGCCGAGCGGCCGAGGCGCCGCGGATCCACCACGGTCGCCTGCTCGACGAGGACGCGCGTCGCGCGACCGTCGAGCGTGATCGCAGGGCGAAAGCTCGCAGGCTGGGCGCTGGTCGAGGTGGGCGCCACGAGCGTCGTGCTGAGATCGAGGAACTCGTCGGCCTGAACGACCACCGCGTAGCGGGCGCCGCGCTGCTCGTGCCCGCGCGCGCTGCGAGGCGCCGGCAACCTGAACACCTCGCCGCGGACCATCTCAGTCCGAAGCCTGCGGCGCCAGCTCCGCCATCTGCTCGCGGATGATGCGCATCTCCTCGCGATCGGCCTGGTCGGCCGCCACCCCTCGCGCCTCCTCGCGGACCGCGGAGCGCACTCGCCGGCGCGCCGCGGCCTCGCGGAGGGCGGTGCGCACCGCCTCCGAATCGGTCATACCACCCGCGCGGATCACACCCAGGGCCCCGGACGCCGAGTCATCGAGGCGAACGTGGAGTGATCGCACAATCAACAAACCGTAGCACGAATCATGCTACATACTCCCAACTCCCAAGGCTCGACACCTGAGGGCCGCCCTCCCCGGCTCCGCCCTCGGGCACGGGTTGGCCCATTGGCGCGCGGCTTCGCGCGACGTCCCGCGCTGCGATGATCGACGCAGTGACGAGCGCCATCGCAGCGGACGCAGTGCGTCGCGGCAGAGTCCGCGGGCGCTACTTCCGCGAGAACTTCGCCCAAGGCGGGATCGACCTCGTCCAGATCATCCCCGAGCTGGTCACGAACGCCGACGCGGCGATCGCCGGATCCGGGCGCGTCCACGGCAGGCTCGAGCTGTGGTTCGGGGCGCCCGAGCCCGAGTTGGTCAGGCGCTGGGCGGCCGGAGCACGAATGCTCGGGGTGCCGGCGCTGCGCCGCTGGCAGGCCGAGGTGCGCTGCGCCGACGACGGCGTCGGGGTCAACGCGGCGGTAGTCGACCAGCGACTCGGAGCCCTCGGGACGCTGCCTGAGAGCCCGAGCCAGCGCGGACTGTTCGGCCGTGGCCTGCGTGACGTGTGGCTCGCGCAGGGCGGCGGGCGAATCCAGGGCGTCCGGGACGGGCGGGCGGTGGAGTCCTGGTTCTTTCCTTCCGCCGGCGACGATCCCTACCTCTACGCCCACGTGATCGACGCTCCGGCGGCCACCGGGGAACACCGATCACTCGGGCTCAAGCGCGGCACCCGGGTCGCGGTTCCCCTCGCCGATGCCCGGCTGCCGCCGCCGGGCCGGATCCGCACTCTCGTCTGCGACCTGGTCCAGATCCGGCCCGTGCTCGAAGACCCGGCTCGCGAGGTCTGGCTGGAGACGCCCGGTCAGACCCCCTCGCTGGTCGTCTACTGCCCGCCCGAGCCCGACCCCGACCGTCCCCTGCTCTACGAAGACACGATCCGGCTCGCCGACGGCGTCGAGGCGAGCGTCACCGTGCGCCGCGCCGCCCACCCGATTCCGCTCAACCCGGCGCGGGCGCTGCGGCGGGGCGGGCTGGTTGTCCGCTCAGGGCGCGCCGCGCACGAGGCCACGATGGTCGGGTACGAGAGCCGCGCCGGCGCCCGCCGCATCTACGGGGAGGTGCGCTGCGAGGCGCTCGAGGCCCTACAGCGCGAGGCGCTCGAGTCCGCCCGGCCCCAGGTCGTGGTGAAGGTAGATCGCTCGGGGCTCAACGACGTTCATCCGGTGGTCAAGGAGCTGTACAGCGCGCTCGAGAAGATTCTCGGACCCTTGGTCGACGAGGAGGAACGACGCGCCGGGGCCAACCATGTCAGAGCCGGAAAGCAGCTCCAGGCGCTCGACCGAGTCGGCCTGCGGGCCCTCAATGACGTGCTGCGCGCGGCGTTCGACTCGCCGGGTACCGCTGGCGATCAGCCCGGCCTCCACCCAGCCGGCGAGCGATCGGGCCCGTCCCACCCGACCGAGAGGCAGCGGCGACTCGATGGTGGCGCGCCGGAGACCGGCGCGGATCTGTTGGACGGCGCCGCGATCGCCTTCCGGCGCTCGCCCCTGCGGCTTCATCCGGGCGAGACGCGGGGGGTCTCGCTGGTCTTCGACCCCGCCCAGATTCCGCCCGAGAGCCCGGTGACGGTCGCGGCCGATGCCGGGATCGGCGTCTGGCTTCCCGACGGGGGCGTGCCCGAGGCGCAGAAGCGCGGTTACTCGCGGCTCAGCGGCACGGTGCGCGCGCGGGTCAGCGTCGACCCCGGCAGCCGATTGACCGTGCTGGCCGAGGCCGCCGGCCACACCGCCGAGCTCGAGGTCCTGATCGTCCGCCACCGCTCTTCAGGCTGGGTGCGCGAGATCGCTCGCAAGGAGATCGACTCCCAGGTCGAGGCGGAGTTCCATCCCGAGAGCGGCGTCGTCACGGTCTACGAGGGCCGGAGGGAGTTCCGGGCGCTCGAGCGGGCGGCGCGGCGGGCCGGCCTCTCCAAGCGTCGCGTGCGCGAGTACCTCCCGTACCGGATGCTCGAGGTCGAGGCGGCAGCGAACGCCGTCTACATATGGGCCGCGGAGCGGGTGATCGAGCGCCGGTTCGCCGACGGCCATCCCTCAGACGCGGCGGAGTACGCAGCCGGGATCCGGCTCGAGGCCCAGGCCCTGCGCCACCGGGCCCACGAGAAGCTGATGCGCGCGTTCCTCGAGCCCGAGGTGTTCGAGGGCGGGGTGCGGGTCCGCGCCACGCAGCAGGACGCGGCCGGCGTGACCGCGACGCTGCTGTAGCAGGCTGACCGGTAACGCTACGAGGACATCAGGCCGCGATCTCGTCCAGGGCGGAGGGGACCGAGCGGTGCCCCTGGCAGAAGAGGCTCCGCAGCGTCGTCCCGCGCAGGCCTCAGTCGGCCATCACATACGCGCCGGCCAGCGCCCGCACGTCCGCGTACACCCGCTCGGCCCGCTCACCATCGATGACCGGCTTGCGCACGGCCCCGACGCACCACCGCTGCTGCTCGGGCGTCGAGGACGCCTTGCCGTGGATGTCGATGGCGACCGTCGAGAAGTCGCGCACGAGCGTCTCGAAGACCAGGTCGACGGTGTCGGCGGACTCGCCGACGAGCTGGGCCTGCTCCAAGATCAGCTGCCCGTAGGGGATGAGCGTGAACAGCTGGGCCAGCGCCTGCTGGAAGTCGAGGTCGCTCTGCATCTGCTCGGGGGTCAGCGGCGCCTCGCTGAGCAGCGTCGCCAGGCCCTCGGCCTGTTCGCGAAACAGCGCGACGTTGGGGACCTCAGCGAACGCGTCGTAGGCGCGGCGCCAGTCGGGGAAGGTGATCTTCGACAGCCCGCGGGTCGGGCCCTGGGCGAACAGGAACTCGTCGTCGACCGCGTCGCGCATCTGGGGCGCCGGCTCGAGGTCCGCGTCGCCGAACAGGTATCCGGGCAGGAACTTCAGCGCGAGGGCGAGGTTCACGTGCACGGTGCCCTCGAGCTTGGGCAGCCCGTGGACGCCGCGCTTGGCCATCTCGAAATACGAGTCGTTCTCGAAGCCCTTGGCCGAGATCACCTCGGCCAGCAGGTCGATGATTCGCTCGCCTTCCATGGTCACGCGCATCTTGTTGATCGGCGTGTAGAGCAGGTAGCGGCGGTCATCGCGGGTGGCCGAGCGCATGTAGTCGACGGCGCGCGCGCCGTAGAGCTTGGTCGCCAGCAGGCGCGAGTAGGCCTCGGTGAGGATGCGGCGCGCCTGGCCGAATTCGGTGACGCGCTTGCCGTAGAGCACCCGGTTCTCGGCCTGGGTCACGGTCTCGTAGAAGGAGTGCTCGGCCATGCCGATCGCGCAGAAGCCGAGGTTGAACTTGCCGACGTTGATCGTATTCAGTGCGGCCTCGAAGGCCTCGACGCCGGTGTGGAGGATGTCTGCCTCGGCGACCGGGTAGTCCTCGAGGTCGAAGGCACTGACGTACATCTGCGAGTGCACCACGTTCTTGCGCAGCTTGTAGGCCGGGTGGCGGCTGTCGGCGACGAAGAAGACGTAGCCGTCTCTGCCCTCGATGTCGGGGCGCCGGCCGAACACCGACACCATCCCGGCCACGTTGCCGTTGCCGATGTAGTACTTGCCGCCGTTGGCCCGGAAGCCGCCCTCGCCGTCGGGGGTGAGGACCATGTCGGTCGAGTAGATGTCGGCCCCGTGCTCGCGCTCGGAGAGCCCGAACGCGAACAGGCCCCCGTCCTCGAGCTGGGCCGCCGCCTTCTCGCGCGCGGCCTCGTTGTCTGACTGCCAGATCGGCCCGAGGCCGAGGATCGTCACCTGCCACGCGTACCAGTAGCCCAGCCCGTAGAAGCCGAGGATCTCGTTGAACACCGCGTTGCGCGCGGTGTCCCACCGCTTGTCGGGATCGCCGTCGGCGTTGGCTGCCGGGGTCAGCAGCGTGGCCAGCGCGCGCTCGGAGGCCAGGAAGTCGACGAAGTCCTGGTACCAGACCGCGGCCTGATCGTCGGCGCACAGCCGGGCCTTGCCGCGGTCCTCGAACCAGCGGATGGTGGCCAGCAGGACCTCGCGCGTGCGCTCGTCGAACTCGGCGGCGTCGTAGGTCCGGGGGTTGAACAGCCCGGTGGCGGTGGCGGGCGCGGTGGTCATGCCGGGAGCGTTGCACACATCCCGCGCGCCTACCCCCCGCCTCCCCGGGCACCGACCGTGAGCCGGTCCTCCCGTTCCACGACGCGGGCGACGGCGGCGCGGGAGCCGACATCAAGCGTGGCGAAGATGTCGCGCACGTGCGTCTCGACGGTCCCGCCCAGGTCGCCCGACCGGTCCAGCCGCCCAATGCGGAGCAGGTCGGCGCCCACGGTTTCAGGCCGGCGCCAGGAGTCAACTCATCCCGGCTTGAACCCCTCCCCAGCCCGAGATAGGCTCGCGTGACGGTGAGCGATCCCGTCGATGTCGTGATTGTGGGAGCCGGTCAGGCCGGGCTTGCTACCAGTCATGAACTCGCCAAGCACGGTGTTTCTCATGTCGTGCTCGAGAAGGGGCAGGTAGGGCAGACCTGGCGGGGGCGTTGGGAGAGCTTCTGCCTCGTGACGCCGAACTGGAGCATGCAGCTTCCCGATCAGCCGTACGACGGCGAAGATCAAGACGCGTTCGACCGCCGCGACGAGATCGTCGGTTTCCTCGAGCGCTATGCACTCCGCAACGACACCCCGATCCGGGACGGCGTCGAGGTGACGGCGCTCGACCCGATCAAGGGGGGAGGCTTCCGCCTGGAAACGTCGACGGGCGACATCGAGGCGACACGGGTCGTGCTCAGCGCCGGCGCGTACCAGAAGCCTCATCGTCCCGATGCCGCAGGCTCGCTTCCCGCGGACCTTCTCCAGATCGATGTCGAGGACTATTCGAAGCCCTCGGGCCTTCCAGACGGTCCGGTCCTGGTCGTTGGGAGCGGCCAGTCCGGCTGTCAGATCGCCGAGGAGCTTCACGAGTCCGGTCGCAACGTCTTCCTGGCCTGTGGACGCGCGCCGTGGGCCCCGCGCCGGATCGGCGGCCACGACCTGGTCTGGTGGCTCGAGGAGTCCGGCTTCCTCTCGGCGCCCGCCGACTCGCTGCCCCCCTCCGCCCGCCTGTTCGCCAACATTCTCGCCAGCGGTCACGGCGGCGGCCACGACCTGCACCTGCGGACGCTGCACGCTAGGGGTGTGAACCTGCTCGGCCACCTCGCCGGGACCGAGGGCCGCCGAGCCAGCTTCCGAGCCGACCTCGAGCAGTCGGTCGAGTGGGGCGATCAGCGCTTCGGGCAGCTGAAGGGTCTGTTCACGAAGTTTGCCGACGAGCAGGGGATGCCGGCGCCCGAGATGCCTGCCCCGGCGCCGCTGGCGGTGGACACGCCCGAGCACGTCGACCTCGACGGGTTTGGCGCGGTGATCTTCGCGGCAGGCTTTCGCCCCGACTATGGGTCCTGGGTGAACATCCCCGACGCCTTCGACGAGCTCGGGTTTCCGGTCCACGACGAGGGCGCGAGCACGGTGGCGCCGGGCCTGTACTTCGTCGGCGTCCACTTCCTTCGCAACCGGAAGTCGGCGTTCTTTCTCGGAGTCGGCGACGACGCCCGAATCGTCGCCGATGCACTCGCAGCAGCCTAGATCCGAAGGGTCCTCCGGCCGGCCGGCGTAGCGCAGGTTTGGGGTCGGGTCTTGAACCCGCGAGCGAGCGCACCTCGGCGTAGATGCGATCGGACCATGCCGTGGCGACGACCGGCTCGCGGATGTGGTCGAGGACCCACTTCCCCGCACCAGGGTCTCGAGTCCGGGCCGCCCCAGCCCAGGGACGAATAGCATCACCTCGACGACCCTGCGCTGGTTCGAGGACCGTGCGCCCGGGCGCTGACAAGCGAGAGCTACGACGGAAGGAGAAGAGATGGCCGCTTCAAACAACAAGGTAGTGGTCAACCTTGCGACCGGGCACGAGGACTCGGAGCGCGTGACGGTCGCGTTCCTGGTCGCCACCGCGGCCCTGAATCAGGGCAAGAGCGTGGTGATGTTTCTGACAAAGGAAGCGGTGCGACTCGGGCTTCCCGGCTACGCGGAGGCGATCGAGGTGGCCGGCGCGCCGCCCGTCGCGCGGCTGTCCGAGCAGTACGCCGAGGGGGGAGGCGAGCTTCTCGTCTGCCCGATCTGCTTCGACGGGCGCAACCTCGATGCGGACGGCCTGGTCGCGAACGCGCGGATCGCCGGCGCGACGCCCCTCTGGGAGTGGATCGGCGAGGGCGCGACCGTGTTCAGCTACTGATCGAGAGAGCGTCGTGGGGACCGGCCCCACGACCTCGGAAGTCAGCCCGGAGCCGACAGGAGATCGACCGTGATGCCCGCGGCTTCCGGCCATCGAGTCAGCCCCGCAGAAGCTCAGCTGCAGGCCCGGCGCGCGGGTTTCCGGCTCAAGCCGCCGAGCCCGTCACCCAAGTCAGCTGGACGGCACCGCCCTCGTTCGTCGCAACCCTGACGAGCTCCAGCTCGTGGGGCCCACGGAGCGCATCGAAAAGGCCGACCCCCGGGCCCCGAACCGTCGGCAGCACCGTCGTGGTCAGCTCATCGAGAAGGCCCGCGTCGAGGACCGCGCACACCAGCTGCCCACCGTCGACGTAAACGTCATTTCCCCCCGACAGTCTCCGCGCCTCGGCGACCACCTCGTCAACGGTGCCCGAGATTGAGGTCACGGTGGGTGGGCTCGAGGCGGGCAGGGGTCTGTGCGTGGCGACGAGCACGGCCAGCTCGCCATAGAACCACTCGTCGAACCCGCTGACGACATCGAAGGTGCGCCTGCCCATCAGCAGCACGCCGACGGCAGCGGTGAAGTCCTCATACGACAACCACTCCCCTGCGGTCGCCGGGACCGGGCCCCCGACCGCCCGCGGCCGCGACTCGTCCAACCAGCCGAGATCGTCGCCGGGGTCGGCGATCCTGCCGTCCAACGACATCCCGAGGTATCCGCGAACTCGCCCGCTCATCCCGGCACCGATCGAGGGGCGGCGAGGGCGACTCGCCGAGCGATCTCGGCTGCCGCCAGCCAAAGACGCGGTGAGAGTCGGTCTGGCACCTCAACGAGGAAGAGGCGCCGGAGCCCGCTTTCGCACCCTTTCGCAGTCTTGTGGTCGCCTTGCCGCACGCTAGCCCCAGCGCTCACGTTTGTACTCGGAGACCTCGATCTCCGGCAGCTCGCGGGTGCTGTTGTTCATACGGACCCAGAACGTCTCGCGCCCGTCGCTCATCACCGCCGTCACCGGCTCCGAGGATCTAGCGATGTCGACTCGACAGATCTCCGAGCCGCCGATCACGTCGATGCGCGCACGCGTGCGCATCACCGCGGTGTGGCTCAGCGCCTTCGCGAGGTGGGTCGTCAGCCAGTTGACCAGCCCGTCGGCGTTGCCCGGCTTGACCACCGCGAGATCCGCTCCCAGCCCGACCGGCGAGCGATCGTCGTCGACTCCGATGAACAGCGTGCCGCCGTCGGCGTTGAGGAGTCCGGCGACGGTCTTGACGATCGCGTCCTCCATCCGCTTGTCCTTGCGCTGCTCGCGCATGTTCCACCGCGCAGTCGACTTGAACTCGACCCGGTGGTCTTCGCCGGCGGCGATCAGATGTTCGCTCGGCTGGGCGAAGAACGCTTCGTCGCCGCGCAGCTGCTGGGCGACCAGGGCGGCGAACTCGGGGTTCGCCATCTTGGCGGCCACCTCGTCGGCGCTGAGCTCCTCGACATCGATCGTCGTCCCGGGATCGGGAGGCGGTGGCGGGGCGGTCGTCGTGGCGGCGTCCGCGGCCGCACCCGCATCGTCGTAGACGCTGCCCCCGTCGTCGTAGTAGCTGGCAAAGATGTGGTTGAAGACGATCTCGGTCTTGCGCTCCCACACCTCGGGCGCGTAGACGGCCGGCAGCTCGTCGAGCACGTCTTTGACCAGCACCCGGGCCGCCTCCCTGGTCTCGGCCTTGCGCCGCCAGTCGAGGACCAGGCGCTCTTCGATCTGCGCCATCAGGCTCCGGGCGATCCGCTTGACCTGCTCGCGCTCGGCGTCGTCGAGCTCGGGGTCCGGCCGGGTCAGCAGGTCGAACACGGCCAGCTCGGGCTCGTCCAGTCCCTCACGGACGCTCCGCTCCTCCTCCTCGGACAGGCTGCGCGAGATCGACATCAAGCGGCGCAGCATCTCGTCCACGTTGAGGCTGCCGGCGTTGTAGGACTCGATCAACTCGTGGATCCGCTCGACGAGGTCGGTCCGGGTGGGATTGCGCTGCGCCGCGGCCTCGATCCGCCCGGTGAGCCGGCCCGCGAGCCGCTGGGCCGAGGAGCGCTTGTGTCCCGCGAGCCGCGCGGCGAGGGCCTCGAAGTCGATCGCGTTGAGGTCGATCAGCGACTCGTCGGGCGCTTCGCCGGCTGCCGCGCGGATCACGTACTCCTCGGCCCCCACCGAGCGGTCGAGCAGCTCCTGGACGGCGCCGGAGACGCGCGAGAGGTCGGGGCGGGACTCCAGGGACCGGATGGTTTCCGCGAGGTTGCGCGCCGCCGCGACCGGGCGCACCCAGGCCGAGGCAGCCTGATCGGGAAGGATCGCGGCGAACAGGCGCCGCACGAGATCGCTGCGCTGCAGGTAGGCCCGCCGGGTGACATCGTCGATCAGCAGCGCCTCCACCGAGGCGTCGCGCAGCGCGATGAACTCGAAGCCCTCGGCCGCCGCCAGCGCCCCGAGGTCGACATCCCACCGCTCGCACCAGCCGGTCAATTCGTCAAGCGCCTCCTCGAGCTCGGTGACGAGGGCGGACTTGTCGCGGATGATCTGCTCCGCCGGCTCGCCCTCGGGCGCGGCGGCGTAGATCGCCAGCGCCCGCTCGAGGTGCCGGAAGACGCCGACGTAGTCGACGATCAGGCCGTTTTCCTTCTCGGGGAAGACGCGGTTGGCCCGGGCGATCGTCTGCATCAGCGAGTGGTTGCGCATCGGCCGGTCCAGGTAGATCGTCGAGCACGACGGGACATCGAAGCCGGTCATCCACATCGCGCACACGAACACCAGGCGAAACGGATCCTCGGGGTCCTTGAACCGCTCATCGAGGTCCTGCTCGATCATCCGCCGGCGGTGCGGCGTGATGTCCAACCCCGCCTCGGCCATCTCGGCGATTTCGTTCTGGGACTGGGAGACGACCACGGCCGTCTCGGTCTCTTGCATGAAGGCGATCTGCTGCTCGATGCCCCGGCGCTCGAGCTCGGGCAGGCGGGCGGCCTCTGCGCGCAGCTCGGCCAGGTGGCGCTGCCACTCCTCGGCGACGAGGTCGTGCATCCGCACCGCCGTCACCTTGTCGACGGCGACGAACATCGCCTTGCCCAGGAACCCGCGACCGGCGAAGTGGCGGACCAGGTCGGCGGCGATCCGCCGCAGCCGCTCGGGCCGGGTGATCAGCTGGTACTCGGTGGCAAAGCGCCGCGACAGCGCCCGCTCCTGGCCCTCGTCGAGCTCGGCCTGCTCCAGCAGCTCGGCCAGCTCGGCGTCGAAGTCCTCGTTGACGATCTGCAGCTCGGGGATCCGGTTCTCGTAGTACAGAGGCACCGTGGCCCCGTCCTCGATCGAGTCGCGGAAGTTGTAGGTCGACACGTAGTCGCCGAACACCTCACGGGTGCGCTCGTCCTCGCCTTTGATCAGCGGCGTGCCGGTGAAACCGAGATAGTCGGCGTTGGGCAGCGCCTGGCGCATGTTCAGCGCCAGCGCCGAGTACTTGCTGCGGTGCGCCTCGTCGGTGATGACGATCACGTCGCTGCGCGCCGAGCAGACCGGCATCTCGGTTCCCTGCTCGGGCCGGAACTTGTGGATCAGCGTGAACACGTAGCGGTGGTCCTCGCCGAGCAGGCGCCGCAGCTCGGCCGAGGAGCCCGCCTGCAGGTGCCCCTCCACCACCCCGGCGTCCTTGAACTCCCCGTAGAGCTGCTCGTCGAGCTCACGCCGGTCGGTGACCATCACAAACGTCCAGTTGCCCGGCTCGCGGCGCAGCACCTTCTGGGTGAAGAACAGCATCGACAGGCTCTTGCCCGAGCCCTGCGTGTGCCAGAAGACCCCGAGCCGGCCGTCGCGCGTGGCCGGGTCGCGCAGAGCCCGGATCGCCGCGTTGACCCCCAGCACCTGGTGGTTTTGGGCAAGGACCTTGATCAGCCCACCGGGCCGCTCCAGGTAGCCGACGAAGTTCTCGACGGTGTCCAGCAGGCGCGACGGCTCGCACAGCCCCCGTAACGCCGTCTCCAGCGACACGACGCCCGGCTCGCTCTCGTGGTCGATCCGCTTCCACTCCCCGAAGCGACTCCACCGGGCGAAGCTCGCCCCCACCCTGGTCTCCGACCCGGTGGACAAGATCACGAACGCGTTGGGCACGAACAGCTGCGGGATCGCGTCGCGGTAGTCGCGCAGGTTCTTGCGGTAGGCCTGCTCGACGGACTTGTGAGACGCCTTGAGCTCGAGCAGCACGAGCGGGATCCCGTTGACGAAGCAGACGATGTCGCAGCGCCGGGTGTGCAGCGGGCCCACCATCCAGAACTGGTTGACCGCGAGGTACTCGTTGGCCGCCGGCTCGCGCCAGTCGATCAGCCGGACACGCTCGGTCGAGCTGACGCCGTTCTCGTCGGCGATGGTGACCGCGATCCCGTCGCGCAGATACGAGTGCAGCTCACGGTTGGCGCGCACCGGCTCCAGCGCAGACCGGCTCTGCGTGAGCTCCTCCACGGCCGAGTCGATCGCCCGGTCCGGAAGGTCGGGGTTCAGCTCGTGAAGCTTCGGGCGCAGCCGGTGGACCAGGATCGGCTCGGCCTGGGTGTCGCGGCCCAGCCCGTCGGGACCGAAGGTCTCGGTGAGCCCGTTGGCGACCTCGTAACCGAGCGAGCGCAGCAGCTCGAGCGTCGGCTGCTCGACGAGCCGATCCTCCGAGTAGCTCTCAGGCGTCAACCGGCCTCCGCTGGGGTCAGGGCTCCGAGGTCGAGGTCGGAGATGTCCAGGCGGCCCGTGACCACGCGGGGGAGCAGGAGGTCGCGGGTGGCTGCGAGGTAGCGGTTCTGATTCGCAAGGTGAGCGCTCGAGAGAAGCATCGGCGTGACCCTCTCATCGAAAGCGTGCAACAACGTCCCTCGAGGCAAGGCCAGCCGGTAGGCCAGCATTGCTTCTGGGTTGGCGCGGGGCATCTTCGTGCCATTCGACGACGCGACGGTTTCCGCGACGAATTGGTCACTCGACGCCGTCGCATTGATCAGGGCCGCAACCCTCGGCGCCTTCGCGCGGAGCACGACTGTGTCCGACGACGCAACACCGTCGAATCCCGCCCAGGCCACCTTGTGAAAGTAGGGGCGGATCTTGCCGAACAGGGTGTCTCCCGAGCGAAAACGCAGCTTTCGACTCGTCACTTGGTCGAGCGCCCCCCAATCGAGAAGGGTGGTTCTGCGTCGAGGGAGGTGTTCGAGCCCGACGTACTTCACGCTCGGTGGTTCATCGGCTGGGGACACGCCGTCAACCACAACTCCCGCGACGTCTCCAAATGACCCGACCCCCCACCCCTCCGGAATCGGCCCCAGCTCGGAGTCGACCATCTCCACGTCCTGGTGGCAGGGGAACCGGAAATGCACGAACCACTCCCGGTACAGCGACCGGGCGAGATCCTCGAGCACCTCGATCCGCCGCTCGTTGATCTCGATCAGCTCATCGAAGGCCGAGAGGACGGCGGCAATGCGGCGCTGTGACGCGTGCGGAGGGCATCGGATAGCCAGGTCCAGCAAGGCAGCTTTAGTCAGCTTCGGCTGGGCAGCGCCAGTGATGCGCCCAGACAGCGGTGCCACATTGATCGCGTGGAGAAGAAACCGATCATCGCCGACGTCCGACTTGGCCTGGATTACGTGGGCGTGGTTGTTGACCCAGAACCGACCCGAGACCAGGCGTGCAATCGGCTGTTTTCTGCTCCGAAGATTTTCGCCATCCTCGGCTACCAGGAGAAACTGACCATCGAATAGATACCCATCGACATAGTCGATTACGCCCTGGGCTCCGTAGTAGGGGTAGTCGCCCTGGCGTTTGTCACGCTCGATCTTGCTCAGCGGAATGCGCCGACGATTGAAGTTCTCAGCAAGGTCGCCGACCGCCACCTCCCCCCACTCACCCATCTGCGCCCCCCGTCACGGCCTCCATCATTTCCTGCGCAACGTACCGCCGCTGCCCCCGGCTGCCCTCGCGTGCCTCCTGCGACACCCCGACCTCGGCCAGCTTGCCGAGTAGCCGCCGGGCAGTCGACGGCTGACCCCCAGCCGGTCCTCCACTGCCTTGGCCGTGACCGTCGGGGTGACGCACGCGAGCTCCACCGCTCCGACCGCGTTCGGTGATGCCATCGCGCCGGTCAGTTCCCGGTAGCTCGCCGTCGTCACCGTGGGGGAGTCAGTGGTTGAGCAGCTTGGTGAGTACGCCGTCGATGCCGTCCTCGAGCTCGCGGGCGCGTGCCGAGAGCGCTCGGAGCTCGGCGTGGGAGGTCGCGAGCTTCTCCTCGAACTCCTCGTCCTCGAGCTCCTCCACCTCGGTCCCGACGTAGCGCCCGGGGTTCAGGCTCCATCCCTGGGCTTCGATCTCGTCGATCGTCGCGACCTTGCACAGGCCGGGGATGTCGGCGTACGTGGCGTCGGGGAAGCGGTCGGCGAACAGGCCGTCGCCGGTGTGGCGTGTCTCGGGGTCCTGACCGCGATAGAGGCGAACGATGTTCGCCAGCATCTCGATCTGCTCGTCGGTGAAGTCCCGGTGCGCGCGGTCGAGCTGGCGGAAGGTCTTCCGCGCGTCGACGAACAGGACCTGGTCGGCGCGGTCGGTGTCGTGCTTGCCATTGTCGAGGAACCACAACGTCACCGGGAGCGTGACCGTGTAGAAGAAGTTCGAGCCGACGGCGACCATCACGTCTACGAGCCGCTCCTCGATCAGGCGGCGCCGGATCTCGAGCTCGCTGTGGCGGGCATCGGAAGAGGAGTTGGCCATCACGAAGCCGGCGCGGCCGTGCTCGTTGAGCGCCGAGGCGAACATCTGGATCCACACGTAGTTGCCGTTGTCGGCCTTGGGCAGCTGGGGGAAGCGGGGGTCGCCTTCGAGCTTGGCCTTGTCGATCCGGTCGACGTTGAACGGCGGGTTGGCCATCACGAAGTCGAAACGCTCGAAGCTGGAGTGCCGGTCCTCGTAGTAGCTGTTGCCCTCGAGGATGTCGCCGGAGAGGCCGTGGACCGCGAGGTTCATCTGCGCGAGCTTGACCGTGTCCCGGGTCTTCTCCTGCCCCAAGACCGACAGCTCCTCGGCCGGCGAGCCCCGGTGGCGCTCGACGAAGTGCGCGGAGTGCACGAACATGCCGCCCGACCCGCAAGCGGGGTCGAAGATCCGGCCGTGGAAGGGCTCGATGATCTCGACGATCAGCCGCACGATCGACGCGGGCGTGAAGAACTCGCCCGCGCCTTGGCCCTCGGTGAGCGCGAACTTCGCGAGGAAGTACTCGTAGATCAGCCCGAACGCGTCGCCCTCCAGATCCTTGGTGTAGCTGTTGATGTGGCGCAGCAGCGAGGCGATCGTGTCGTTGGCGATCGCCGTGTAGGTCCGGGGCAGCACGCCCGCGAGGTCGGGGTTGTGCTCCTCGACCAGCCGCATCGCCTCGTTGACCGCCTTGCCGAGATCGCTGCCCTCGGGGAGCTCGAGCAGGGAGCCGAACCGGGCCGCCGGCACCAGGTAGATGACCCCGGCTGCCTGGTAGTCGGAGGGGCCGACCGTGCGCCGGGCCGACCCTTTGGCCTCGATCTCCCCCTGCGCGGCGGCGAACCGGGCGTCGGCAAAGCGCAGGAAGATCAGGCCCAGGACCGGTGAGCTGTACTCGGAGGCCTTGAGCCCGGAGTTGGCCCGCAGCTCGTCGGCGGCGTCCCAGAGGCGGGACTCGAGTTCGCTGAGGTCGGCCTGCACCGGCGGGAGCCTACGCGCTCAGCGGCTCCCACCTACCCCATGAGAGGCTGCCACGGTCCGAGCGAGACGCAGCCCTCGGTTGCGTGGACTGTTGCGCCTCGCGCGTCGGAGTTTGCTACGGAACCCTCGCCGACGTGGACCACCGCGACGACATACCCGGCTCGCCCGCGCTCGGGGCGCTGCGTGACGTACGCCGCTCCGGTGGCTCCGTCCTCGACCAGCTGTCGTAGGATCCGTTCGGGCTCGGGGACCTCCTCGGCATCGAGGATCGCGCTCGCGATGGTGGTCTCCCAGCTGAACAGCCGGTGTTCGGCCGGATCTCCGGGGCTGAGGGGCCTCAACTGGGCCTCGAGCAGCTCAGCCAACTCGGCAAAAATCCTGTCGATGGAAGTCATGCTTTCCGAGGAGCCACGCATCCCCCGACTCCTAGCAGCCGGCTGGCTCAGACGGTGAGCACCGACTCCGTGGACAGCCTCGCGGAAGCAGCCCCCGTGCTCTTGTCCGCAGCGGAGGCGCGGCCGCGTCCGACCAGTTCCTCGATCGACTGGACTCCGGCTGCCTCGACAAGCCGTCCAAGGTCGCGGTTGACCCGGTAGGGCCACAGCGGGCCGCCGTAGATGAATGCCGTGTAGGCCTGCACGAGATTGGCTCCCGCCAACACTCGATCGAAAACGTCCTGAGCGGACTCGACGCCACCGACCGAAACGAGCGTAACCTGACCCTGGGTGCGGTGGTAGAGGCGCTCGAGCACCTCGAGCGACCGCTCCTTCAGCGGCGGGCCAGACAGTCCTCCCGTGCTTGGAGCATCCGGATACTTCTGGGGCAAGCGCACGACTCGTGTGTTCACAGCGATGATCCCAGCCAGTTCAAGCGTGATCGCGAGGTCAGCCACTTCATCGATCTCATGATCCGAGAGATCTGGGCTGATCTTGATCAGGATCGGCGCACCCGTACCATCCCCCGCCGCCGCGCGGGTCGCCGAGATGATCTCCTCAAGGTGCGCTCGCTGTTGAAGCCCGCGAAGACCCTTTGTATTCGGTGAACTGACGTTGATGACCAGGTAGTCGGCCAAACCTGAGAAGCGGGCCGCAGCTGCTCGATAGTCGGTAGCGGCCGCCTCCGGCAGCGTCCGCTCACCGAGTCCGATATTGGCTCCTACCAGGTCGCCTGCAGCATCCTTGCCGGCGAAGCGTGGGGCGACCGCATCGGCGCCGTCGTTCGGAAACCTCATCCAATTGCGAAGAGCCCCCGCCTCGGGGACTCGCTCAATCCGCGGGCGCGCGTTCCCGGACTGTGGATACGGCGTGATCGTGCCGACCTCGATGTGACCAAAGCCGAGCATCATCAGCTGGCGGAAATACTTCCCGTCCTTGTCAAAGCCCGCCGCGAGCCCGAGAGGGGTCGGGAACTCCCGACCCATGGCCCGCGTGCAGATACGTGGGTCGCTGGGAAAGAAGAGTCGGCGGAGGGCTAGCCGAACGGGAAACGGCGCCAGCACCCGCAAGGACTTCATAACCAGGTGGTGCGTGGTTTCCGGGTCGATCCGCGTCAAGACCCGGCGCAACACGAACTGGTAGATCCTCATGCGGACATCCTCGAGGACATCGGGATTCCGTCCATCTGGAATCGGGAGGACATGGTTGAGATCATGGGGGGCGTTCGGCGGAAGCCCGGAAGCCGCACGCGAGCGACGGCGGTGAGCGAGCCCGCCCAAGCCGCCGCAGTATGACAGGGGTGGGCAGTTCGCTCGTGCTCCCAATGACCGGCTGCGTGGCGCCGGCGAGCGCCTTGGCGATGCTTCGATGAGTTGTACGAGCCGAGGTCTGGGCAATCGACTCGAGACGTGCGGCCCCTCACCAACGATCAGTGGGCACAGTCATCGGTGAGACCCGGTAGCTGATCAGCAACCCAGTGCGTAGGCGATGGCCGCGCAGACCCGGCTGAGGGTGGGGCCATCGAGAGCGCCCACGTGGGTGCTCAGCGTCGTTTGCGCCACCGTGTGCAGCCCGTCAGCGTTGACAACCGATGGACGCTCCAACCCGACCGCGTGATGGTCCAGCTCGACCTCGACCGCGAGGCCGCGCGGCGACGCGGTGATTTCCGCGACCGTGACGAGCGCCCGGACGTCGAGCACCGCACCTCGCGTGAGAACGAGCACCGGCCGGCGTTTGCCGCCGGCCTCGGCGAGCCAGACGTCGCCGCGCCTCAATCCTCGCCCCATGCTTCGACGCGTTCCCAGCTCGGGTCGTGAGCTTCGGGAGCACGCTCGTAAACAGCGCGATCGTGTCCCTCGAGCGCCTTTCGTACGGCCTCCGCGACCCCCTCCCGGGCCGCAGCCGAGATATTGAGCCCCAGACGGCGCGCTTGCGCGGCGAGATCCGCCTCGAGCGTGAACGTCGTCCGCGTTGAAGCCATTGCATGATGCTAGCACCTAGTGCTATCGAAAATCGCTGCTGGATGAAAGGTTCGAGGGCGACCGGTCACGAGCCGGCCGCTGCGGGGTCACGGGTGAGAAGGCAGGAACGGATTCTCGACCCGCACGCCCCCGTAGTCGGCGCCGTGGCTCAGACCTCGGTGAGGAGCACGTCGCATGGTGCGGCGCGAGCCGCCTCGAGAATCGCGGAATCCCAGCAGGAGAGTTGAAACCGGTCACCGGTCGCGGCGGCCGCGAGCACCAACCCGGCCGTCATCTCGATGATCGAGAAGCGCAAGAACGACTCGAGAAGACCCAATGCCTGCGTGTGGGTGATGCGGTCCGGCCGGGTCTCCCTCGTGGCCTGGACATAGAACTCCTGCAGCACCTGGGTGGAGAGAGCGATCTCGCCGGCGCCCAGGATCTCGTTTGCCTTGCGGGCCTTGGGGGCCTCGTCTGGGTCGCCCGAGATCGCGTACAGCAGGATGTTGGTGTCAGCGAACCGCACGTTCCCTCGGGCCGACCGTCTCGAATTCAGCTTTCGAGGACGCGTAGCATCCGGTGCTACGGTGTGCATATGGCACGCGAGGTTTCCGTACGGGAGCTGAGAAACCACACCTCGGAGGTGGTCGCGGCAGTCCGTTCGGGGGAAGCCGTCTCGCTCACCGTCAACCGCACGCCCGTGGCGGACATCGTCCCGCACGCTGCGGCAGATCCCTGGGTACCGGGCGCGACGCTCCGCGAGATCCTGGACGAGGCTGGTGCGGACGCGCGCCTTCTCGATGACCTGGCGGACATCCGGAACCGGTTGGTCGACGAGTGACGCGTCGCGCGGTCGCGGACACGTCGGTCTTCATCGCGCGTGAGGCCGGACGCCCGCTCGCGGACGTGCCTGACGAAATCGCCGTGTCGGTCGTCGCCGCCGCCGAGCTCGAGCTCGGTGTGCTTCGCGCTTCCGATCCGGGCACCCGCGCGACACGCGTAGCCACCCTCTCCCGTGTTCGGGCGGCCTACCCGTTGCTGGGGATCGACGACGCGGTCGCCTCGTGCTTCGCCAGGATCGCCGACGAGCAGCTGCGCGCCGGCCGCAAGCTGCGGCGCCACGACGCGTGGATCGCGGCAACCGCCCTACGCCACGGTTCGGCGGTCCTGACCCAAGATGCCGACTTCACGAGCATCGACGCGGTCGAAGTCATCCGGGTCTGACGGCGCGGCCGCCAGCGCCGAGAGCAGCTCCGCGGACGCCCACCACTGGTCATCTGCACCGTCAACTACGCCGAGGTCCTGGTACGACCGGCGGCAAGCCGGGAGAACTTTCGCGAGCGGTCGATGCCATTTCCGCGCTGGGCATCGAGCCCCACGCACCGACTGCCGCAGTCGCTCGCGACGCCGCGCGCTTCCGCGCGGCGGGTATCAGCCTCGCGGGTGGCTTTGCTCTGGCCACTGCCGTGACCAGCGCTACCGCCGTCGCGTCGTTCGACAGGCGGGTGCGCCGAGCGGCCGGAGAACTCGATGTCGCTCTCGTGCTCTGAGAGCGACGGCTGCGCCTCCTCTAAGAAGCGCCTCCCGTCTCCCGAGGGCGCTTTCCCAAGCCCATGGAGCTGGCCCCCGGCTTTGGGCGTGAGTCGGCACGCGCCCGCTCGACCTCGCGAACTGCCCTCCGAACCTCGGTCAGGCGGCGGGCCGAGCGTCTGCCGGGAGCAGCGTGAAAACACCGCCCTGCAGCGGCCGGACTGCGCGGAAGTGGCGCTCGTCGAACGTCAGGATACGACGGGTGCCGAGCTTGCGGGCGAGCACCACGATCGAGACGTCGGCCAACCCGAGATCGAGGTCGGCGTAGCGGCGATCAAACTCCAGCGCATCCGCGTGATCGCGGGCGTCGAGACCCGGTGTCTCGTACCGCCGCGCCGCCAGGTCCTCGAGAAACGCGTGTCGTGCCGGAGGCCCGAATCGCCGGCCCAGGAGATAGTCGATCTCGGCGGTCACGGGCGCTGGGATGAACAGTCCATCTGTCTCTGAGCGCATCAACGCGAGAATGTCGCCGCGCCGCGGCTCGCGCTCGTCGGCTAGGGCGACAAGCGGCGCCGCGTCGACGACGAGGGTCACTCGCCGAAACCGTCGAGCAGTTCGTCCTCCGGGATCTCGGAGATCGGTCGCGGATCGTCATCGAGCCGCGTGAAGCCCGCCGCCAGGGCGAAGTCGCCGTTGCCCCGGGCGGGCGGGACGTAGGCGGCGATGGCCTCACGAATGATCTCCGCCTGCGATCGCCCCTCCGCGACCGTGAGCTCGGCCAAGCGCCGGGACTCGCGCTCGCTCAGATAGACGCTCGTCTTTCGCACGTTTGTAGGGTAGCACGTAGGGCACAGGGTCCTGCCCGTTGGTCGAGATCGAGCGGAGCCAGCTCACAACTGTCGCCCTTCAGGGCTCAGGGGGTCCGGTTCGAGGCGAGAGCGGATCGCAGAACGGGTTGGATCGGCAGCTGGGAGAGCGTCGATGCGCGACAACAGGGTTGCCCGGGCGACAAGGCCGGCGTCCAGGGCATGCCGGGCGAAGTCCCAGTCGCGATCGCGGCCGGCGACGCACTTGGCAAGGACGAGGTCGTGTGGCTCGAGACACCGTGCCACCGGCCGCCGCTCTGAACCGGGCCGGGGCGGGATCTCGACCGCGATCAGACGTTGCTGCCAGCCAGGGGGCGCCTTCGCGGTCTCGGGGCCGACGCCGTGGGCGTAGTAGCCGAACGCCTCGTGGAAGGCCGAGCCGTCGCCGAGGCTGCCGTCGATCTCGATCGCACGCTCTGGAGCGGCGACCGGGTAGAGATCCAGCTCGGCTGAGCGCAGCAGAACCGCAGGCGCGTCCGGGAACGGACCGAGGATCGCCTGGCTGCCGACCACGACGAAGGCATCCTCACCGACCACGTTCGCCGCAGCCGCGATCACGTGCTCGAAGTCGGCGCGGTTCACGGCCCAGCGAGGCCGATGACGGCTCGACGCTCCGGCTCACTGAGGGTGCCGGCGAACGGTGAGTTTTGACGAAGGTCCGCGGCGGCCTGCGAATCCTCGGTGAGGGCATCGCGGATCTGGGGCAGAGGCCGCTGCAGGATCTCCTCCCACGAATCCGCGTAGTACGGGCCGAGCTTGCCGGCGGCGCGCCATTTGCGCACCCGATAGTGAGCGTCGTGGACGTCCTCGCGGCGGAGCCGCTCGGCGACCGCCCGGTGGTAGGCGAGCGAGCGTTCCCGGGCCCCGGCATGATCTGCCCGCGCGCGTGGCTCGTTCGCACGGGGGGAGACGGCCGGGCGACCGGAGGCGGGCCGCTTCGCGCCGTTCGGCTCCCGGGCAAGGCGAAGCAGCGCCGGGACCGGCACCTCAGTTCGACCTTCCCGGTTTTCCACCAGCGGCACCTCCCCGCCGCGAACCCGGCGACCAAGCGCCGTATGGCTCATGCCCAGGTACCGCGCGGCGATCCGCTGGGAGACCGTTTCGCCCAACTCTCCTTCGAGCTCGGCGATCACCGACGCCAGGTCGGCGTCGCCAGGTCGTCGTCGCCGCACCCGATGCAGTCGCTCGAGTCGCGAAAGGGCAGCCAGCTTGTTATCGACGATCCCCACGCCGAAAGCGTACCAGCGTGTTTCCACTATCTTCGATATTCGGCACGGACGGTCCTCGACGCACGGCTCCGTGATCCGTAGATCGTCATTGTCGCAACGCCCCCCAGTTGTCTCCAACGAGGAGCGCCAATATCGTTCCCCCGCGACCTCCGGGTTATGAGCCGGGCGAGCTCGGCTCGGCCAGCGCCGATCGCAGGCGGCGCGCGGCGGCCTGGACTTGGTCGGTGATGTGCTGCAGGGTGCTGGGGTGGTCGAAGTTCGTGGCCAGGCGTTCGGCGACCTCGGGGAGAGCGGCGGTCACTCTGGCGGCGAGGTCGGCGGCGCGGCGGCGGAAGGCCCGTGGGCGCATGTTGAGTTCTCCAGCCAGGCGGTCCAGGTGCCGGCCGCGGATGTAGACAGGACGGTTCTCACCGCCGAGCTTCATCGCCAGCTTGCGGGAGAGGTCGGGATAGACCGAGGTCGACAGGAGGTCGTAGAGCGGCGCCAGCCGGGGCGCGTCGGGACCCTCGAGCATGAGGGAGTAGTTCTTGGCGTGGGCGTCGTGGTTGCCGATGAGAAGGTTGAAGATCAGCGCATCGGCGAACGCGAGCCGATCACGGGCGGGCACCGCACTGTGGCGCGCGATCAGCGACGCGCAGTCGGCGACAGTCGGACCCCCCTCGGCTTGGTATTTCAGCTCCGGCGGCACGCCGAGCGCCTGGCAGACGTCCTCCTGGTGCAGGCGCGCCGGCGGCTCCGCCCGGCGGTCATACCGCGTGACCAGCAGATACCGGAGATGCGGGCCCTTGGCTTGCTCGCCGTCGGCGCGTCGCGCGACCGCCTCGGCGGCGTCGAGCCCGCCCGCCCGGGCGAGCGCCAGGCACAGCTGCTCATTGGCCACCGTGTCGGGGAATCCCTCGATCGGCAGCTTGACGATGTGCGTGCTCGGCGGGTTGCCTCGCGTGATGCCGATCCGGCCTTCGGCGAAGACGACCGGCAGCTTGTCCTGAGCGCCGGCAAGCGAAAGCCGCAAGCCCTCGCCGTGATCGCCGACGCCAGCCTGCAACACGCGCCCGGGAGATCGCTGCAGCACATCGACGAGCTCGAAGGGGCTGGGCCACCACGGCTCGCGAGGGCTGGGCGGGCCAGCGCCCGGGGGCGCCAGCGAGATCGCTCCCGCACACTCGCCCCCGATGGCCTCGAGCACGGCAAACGGATTCGACGCCGAGACCCCGAAGGCGCGAGCCACGGCCCGCAGGAACCCGCCCTCGGGCAGCAAGCCCGAAAAGAAGCCGCGGCACTCCTCATCGGAGAACGGCTCGCGGCGCAGCGGCAGCGAGAGCGACAGAGGCGGAAGCCCCCTCAGGGCCTCCGGCTCGCCCCGGTAGGTGAAGCGAAGCCGACTTTGCTCGACACGTTCGAGCACCCCGACGCGTGGCACGTGCAGGTGGACATCGAGTCGGCTCATCGCGGCTTGACGTGCAGCTCGAGACCAAGCTCGGCGAGCAGGCTCAGCACTCCCTGCAGGCGCGCAGTGGGCTTTCCGCGCTCGACCTCCGAGACGAAGCGCAGCGACGTGCCGGCCGCGTCGGCGAGCTCGCCCTGGGTCAACCCCGCCGCCTTGCGCCGGGTGCGGATGGCGTCGCCGAGTGCTTTCGCATCGGGAACAGATACGGGTGGTCGGGATCTCTCCATTTTCCCGAACAGGATAATAGCGCTAGATCCGGGCGCAATGGGCCGAGCATTTTCCCGAACGGACTCATTATCTGCTGAGGTGGGGCCGGCACCCGCCTATGTGAGCGGGACACTGCGCACATGCGTCGCGCAATGGAGCGGCGCTCGCGGTTCACGCAGGCGCCGCTCAGCGAAGAACCGCGGCCTGCTCATGCGGGTCGCCAGCGCGCCGGCGTTTGACCCGTTTGAGGTTCGTCGAGCCGGCCTTCGAACGACGAGCGCGGGCCTGTACGCGGTCAGGCGGAGTCCCCCACGGTGGCGGAAAGGTCGTCGCCGCCGTAGCTCCACGGAGAGTGTTCCTTGCATGGAAATACGGAACTCTGCTTCCAGATCGGAGGAGCTTCCGCTCCTCGTCCTTTTCGGTTGCGAATGCCATCCTGGCGAAGACCCCTCCATTCACGTGCGTGCAGGAGCGACCCCTTCAATGGGTTACTGCCGCATCCCGGTCTTGCCTGCGGGCGGACCCGTGGATAGCACCTGGCGTGGGTAGAGGGCACCCGCCAGAAACGGTGCGGTAGCCGTAGACACCGCAGACCGGATCAGCGGTCCTGATCAGGCCCCGGATACGATGCGGCTCAGGATGGCGCTGTTCGAGGCGTCCGTTCGCCGAGGGCTCGACCTGCCGCGCGAAACCGATGAGTCAGCAGCGATCGCCTCTCTCGCCGTCTCCAGATGCTCGCGCGCTAGCACTCGTCGGCCCGAGGCGACGCTCGTCACCGGTCCGCGCGCATGGACCGACGGACTGCGACGGGTGTGGGGCGTCGGTCCTGAGCTGCTTCTCTGTCAGGCGCCGCTGTTTGGGGGCAGACCTGTTCCCCCCGATGAATGAGCGCCCGGGCAGCTTCTTCCCACGGATCCCCGGTCAAGGCGGGTCGCGATCCCGTGATGGCGTGAGCCGGGCAGCGCTCAGGCCGCGAGTTCGTCCTCGACGCCGAGCTCGTCACAGATCGAGGCCACGTCGGCGAATGGCTGGCCGCGACGTCGGGCGCGCTCGGCGCCGTTCTCGATGCCCCGCACCAGCCGGACGACCTCGGCACGACGGTCGCCGGTCACCGCCTCGCGTGGCGTCTGGGCGTCGAGCAGGGGGTGTGGTTCGTCGAGCCACCTGAGCATGCGGTCGGTCATGAAACCACCGAGGAGGCGGCTCTCCTCGGCCGGTGTCAGGTCGTGGGAAACGGCTTCGGCGCGGCGCGACTGCGATCGCTGCTCGTCCAGGCGCTGCTCGATCGGGACGACCTCCCGCCCGGACAGCTCAGCGAGGTCACCGAAGTCCGCAGCAACCAGCTCGATCGCTCGGTCGAGCCGCTCCTCGGACATGGCCTCGACATGAAGCTGTGCGCCTTCGAGCCGCACCGTGGCGACCGGGACCGAGTCGGACTCGCCGATCGGTCCAGCCTCGAAAACGATCGCCCTCCGCGGCAGCTTGGGCCGATCCCTGACGAGCACCTCGCGCGGCACGGTGATGTCGATCTCGATCGGCTCGCCCGGGCGCAGACCGCCCAGGGCCCGAAGCGGATCAACTCGCCGCCGTGGCTGCGAAGCGCCCGTGACCTCGCGCCCTGTTTTGCCACCCGCCGCCGCGAGGCGGTCCAACTCGGCGAGGAGTTCCGGCTCATCTGCCGGTTCGAAGACTCGCGTCGGTCCCCACAGGCCCGACGGGTCGCCCTCCATCACGCGGCCGAGCAGGATGTCCCAGCGGACGGCATCGCGGGAGACGTTTCGGCTGCGCACCCGGGTTCGCGTTTCGCCGACGATGTCCTCGAGGAGGATCCAGCTACCGGGCTCGACCGCGAGCACGCGGTGGAACCCGAGCCGGGCGGCGGCGATGCGTGCGGCCGCGGCCCGCTCAGCCTCGGGCAGGTCGGTACGTGCCGCGTAGCGCTCGGCCGGCGTGCCTCCGCCCGCGAGCTCCCGGTCGTTGTGAAACCACACGGCGAAGATCTGCAGCTCGTCGTCGTCCATCGGCCGATCCGGTCCGACGAACTCCTCCAGGGCTGCGCTGATCTCTTCGCCGAGCGCCCGCGACGACCAATCCTGGATGCGACGGCCGACGGCGTCGTCGAATCGTGCCTCCCTCTTGGCGCGTTCGCGCTCGGCCAGACAGCAGCGCTTGTACTTGCGTCCACTGCCGCACGGGCAGACGCTGTTCCTGGCCGCCTTCATCGTCACTGACAGTAATGAGTGCCTCGGACGAGCCGAAGGTCGCTGTCAGAGGCCGAGGATGAGCGTGAGGGCCTCGTCCACAGCGCGCACCTCGCTCGCCTCGAGGCGCCCCGCCGATCGGCCGAGGCGCTGCGGATCCACCACCGTTGCCTGCTCGGACGAGCACGCGGGTCTCGCGATCTCCGAGCGTGACGGGGGGGCGAAAGCTCGCCGGCTGAGCGCTGCTCGAGGTGGGCGCGACGAGCGTGGTGCTGAGATCGAGGAGTTCGTCCGCCTGCACGATCACCGCATAGCGGGCGCCGCGCTGCTCGTGGCCTCGCACCCTGCGAGGCGCTGGCAACCGGAACACCTCGCCGCGGACCATTTCAGTCCGAACCCTGGGGCGCCAACTCCGCCATCTGCTCGCGGATGATGCGCATCTCCTCGCGATCGGCCCCATCAGCCGCCACCTGTCGCGCCTCCTCGCGGACTGCGGAGCGGACTCGCCGGCGCGCCGCGGCCTCGCGGAGCGCGGTGCGCACCGCCTCGGAATCGGTCAAATCACCACCACCACGGACCACGTCCAAGGCCGCGGCGGCGGAGTCGTCGAGGCGAACGTGAAGCGAGCGCGCCATCCAAACGAACCGTAGCACGAAACATGCTACAGGGCCAGGACTTTCGCGCCGGGGAGGTCGTCCGGCGGTCATCTTTCACCAACCGGCGAATCGTGCCTGCAGGCCGGGCCTGGGTGCGCCGGCCGCCGCGGCGGGACCGCGCCCGACCTCCCCTGCTGCGATCATCGACGCTGGTGCCGGGTGCAATCCCAGTGGACGCGGTGCGCCGCGGCAGGGTCCGCGGGCGCTACTTCCGCGAGAATTTCGCCCAGGGCGGGATCGACCTGGTTCAGATCATCCCCGAGCTGGTGACGAACGCCGACGCGGCGATCGCCGGCTCGGGGCGCGAACACGGCAGGATCGAGCTGTGGTTTGGGGCGCCCGAGCCCGAGTTGGTCCGGCGCTGGACGGCCGGGGCGAGGGCGCCCGGGGTGCCGGCGCTCCGCCGCTGGCAGGCCGAGGTGCGCTGCACCGACGACGGCATCGGGGTCAACGCGGCGGTCGTCGATCAGCGGCTCGGAGCGCTGGGGACGCTGCCCGAGAGCCCGAGCCAGCGCGGGCTGTTCGGCCGCGGCCTGCGTGACGTCTGGCTCGCGCAGGGAGGCGGGCGGATCCAGGGCGTTCGGGACGGGCGGGCGGTCGAGTCATGGTTCTTCCCCGCCGGCGGCGATGATCCCTACCTGTACGCCCACGTGATCGACGCGCCGGCCGCCGAGGCCGAGCTGCGATTGCTGGAGCTCAAGCGCGGGACCCGGGTCGCTGTTCCGCTCGCCGATGTCCGGCTGCCCCCGCCGGGCCGGATCCGCAGTCTCGTTTGCGATCTGGTCCAGATCCGGCCTGTCCTCGAGGACCCGGCCCGCGAAGTCTGGCTCGAGACCGCCGGTGAGACGCCCTCCCTGCTCACCTACGCCCCACCGGAGCCCGACCCAGACCGGCCCCTGCTCTACGAGGACACGGTTCGAATCGCAGACGGGGTTGAGGCGATCGTCACCGTGCGCCGCGCCGCCAACGCAATCCCGCTCAGCCCGTCGCGGGCGCTGCGCCGCGGTGGGCTCGTGATCCGCTCCGGGCGAACCGCCCACGAGGCGACGATGGTCGGCTACGAGAGCCGCGCCGGCGCCCGCCACATCTACGGCGAGGTTCGCTGCGAGGCGCTCGAGGCCCTGCAGCGCGAGGCGCTCGAGTCGCCTCGACCTCAGGTAGTGGTGAAGGTCGATCGCTCCGGCCTGAACGAGGTCCATCCCGTCGTCAAGGCGCTCTACGCGGTGCTCGAGCAGGTTCTCAGTCCCCTCGTCGAAGAGGAGGAACGGCGCGCCGGGGCCAACGTGGTCAAGGCGGGAAAGCAGCTCCAGGCACTCGACCGGGTCGGCGTGCGGGCGCTCAACGACGTCCTGCGGGCGGCGTTCGAATCGCCGGGGACCGCCGGCGGTCAGCCCGGCCGCCGGCCGGGCCCCGAGCGGCCGTTGCCGTCCGAGGCCGCAGTCGAGGCCGAGCGGCGGATCAGCGGCGGCCCGCCGGAGGTCGCTGCCGATCCACTCGGCGGCGCGGCGATTGCCTTCCGACGCTCGCCGATCCGGCTTCACCCCGGCGAGACGCGGACGATCTCCCTGGTCTTCGACCCCGCGCGGGTCCCGCCGGAGAGCCTGGTGACGGTCGCCTCCGATCCCGGGATCCGCGTCTGGCTTCCCGACGGGGCGTGCCCGAGCCGCAGAAGCGCGGCTACTCCCGGCTCAGCGGCACGGTGCGCGCCCGGGTCAGCGTCGACCCCGGCAGCAGGTTGACCGTGCTCGCCGAGGCCGCCGGTCACGCCGCCGAGCTCGAGGTCCTGATCGTTCGCCATCGCGCCTCGGGCTGGGTGCGCGAGATCGCCCGCAAGGAGATCGACTCGCAGGTCGAGGCGGAGTTCGATCCCGAGAGCGGCGTCGTCACCGTCTATGAGGGCCGCCGGGAGTTCAGGGCGCTCGAGCGCGCGGCGAAGCGGGCCGGGCTCTCGAAGCGTCGGGTACGCGAGTATCTCCCGTACCGGATGCTCGAGGTCGAGGCGGCGGCGAACGCCGTCTATGCCTGGGCGGCGGAACGGATGATGGAGCGCCGGTTCGCGAACGGCGGGCCCTCCGACCCGGCCGAGTACGTAGCGGCGATCCGGCTCGAGGCCCAGACCCTGCGCCACCGGGCGCACGAGAAGCTGATGCGCGCGTTCCTCGAGCCCGAGGTATTCGAGGGCGGCGTGCACGTGCGCGCCCCGCGCGAGAGCGCGACCGAGACCCTGATGTGAGCGCCGAACGGCGCGGCTTCGCCTGCTCTTCGCGAAGCCTTGCTCCGAAACCCGGGGGGGTCTCGCGTCGGTCGAGCGCGCGCCGTCGCTGCCATGGCACGCCCAGGGGCTCCGCCGCCGCCCCGACTCGCGTGCTCTGCGCCTGCGAGCAACGGTGTTCTCAAAGGGCGAGCCCCCCCCGAGTTCGACAGTTTCTAGGCACATCAGCCCCGATTTGGGCCCGTGAACGGCTTGAACAAGGGAGTCGGCTGCTCGACGGGCCGAGAAAGCGTAGACACACGCCGAGATACGAGTAGTTTGCTGTCGTCCGGCGGGCCTGCTCCCATGTAGGCATGTATCTGCGCCGCACCCAGCGCCGCAACAAGGACGGCTCGGTGACGGGCTACCTCGCCCTCGCCCACAACGAGCGGGTCGAAGGTGTCGCCCGGGCGAAGGTGCTGGTCAACCTCGGTCGCGAGGACGCCCTCGACCGCGCGGCGCTGGAGCGGTTGGTCGGCTCGATCCGCCGCTACCTCGACCAGGCGGACCCGGTCGCCGGAGTCGAGGGCGAGGCGGGTCTGCGAGCGCTCGATGCCCGCCCGATCGGAGCGGCCTGGGCGCTTGAGGGCCTGTGGCGTCGGCTGGGGATCGGAGAGGCGATCGAGGGCGTGCTGGAGGGCCGCCGCCACCGCCACGATGTCGAGCGGGCGATCTTCGCCCTGGTCGCCAACCGGGCGATCGCCCCCGACTCCAAGCTGGCCGCCGCCGAATGGGTGAGCGAAGACGCCGCGATCCCGGGGCTGGAGGGGCTCGAGCCCCAGCACGCCTACCGGGCGATGGACATCCTCGCCACAGCCGACGCCGAAGGCGCGGTCCAAGAAGCGGTCTTCTTCGGGGTCGCCGACCTGCTCAACCTCGAGGTCGACCTGCTGTTCTTCGACACCACCTCGTCCTATTTTGAGATCGCCGACGATGAGGACGAAGATCCCGACGAGGACGAGATCCGCCGCTACGGCCACTCCAAGGACCACCGCCCCGATCGCCCCCAGGTGGTGATCGGCCTGGCGGTCACCAAAGAGGGCATCCCGGTGCGCTGCTGGACCTGGCCGGGCAACACCTCCGATCAATCGGTGATCGCAGAGGTCAAGGCCGATCTGGCCGGCTGGAAGCTCGGCCGGGCGGTCTGGGTCGTCGACCGCGGGCTCTCCAGCGAGGCGAACCTCAAGCAGCTGCGCCGCGGCGGCGGCAACTGGATCGCGGGGATGCGGATGCGGGCGGGCCAACAGCAGTGCGAGGCGGCGCTCTCGCGCCCCGGCCGCTTGCGCGAGGTCCGCGAGAGCCTGCGGGTCAAGGAGGTGCGGGTCGGTGAGCGCGACAGCGAGCGTCGCTTCATCGTCTGCCACAACCCCGCCGAGGAGGCCAAGGACCGAAGGCGTCGTGAGCGGGCGATCGAGCGGATCGGCGAAGAGCTCGAGCGGATCGGCGCGCTGCGCGCGAGAGCCGGCAAGACGGGCACCGCCCACGAGCGGGCCGAGTGCGCGCTGCGCGAGCACCCCAGCTTCGGCCGCTACCTGCGCCAGACCAAGGCCAGGCGGCTGAAGATCGATCAGGCGAAGCTCAAGGCGGAGGCCCGCCTCGACGGCAAGTACCTGCTGGAGACCTCCGATCCCGAGATCAGTGCCGAAGACGCCGCCCTCGGCTACAAGAACCTGCTCGAGGCCGAGCGCTGCTTCCGTGATCTCAAGGGGACGCTGCGGCTGCGGCCGATGTTCCACCGGCTCGAGGAGCCGATCAAGGCCCACATCCTGATCTGCTGGCTGGCCCTGCTACTGGTCCGGATCGCCGAGCGCGAGGTCGGGCAAAGTTGGCGAAAGATGAGGGTCGAGCTGGAGCGGATCAAGCTGGTCACGCTCGAGGGTGCGGCCGGCACCGTTCAGCAGACCACGCCGCTATCGCGCTCCCAGAGCGAGATCCTGGCCTCCCTAGAGGTCGATCCGCCACCGCCGGTGACCGCGCTCGAGCCCTCCTGAAGGCCGATTCAGCGTGGACACACGGCACTGGCCTCACGAAGGAGCCTCAAACGCGCTCCGAATGCGGGGTTGCGGGGATCGCGCACGTCCACAAACTGTCGAACTCGGGTCACCCAGCTTCTGCCGCTCGTCGACGGCCTTGGGCCCGTCCCGGGAAGGCGTGGCCGACCTCGCAAGCGACCGACCGTACTGCTCGCGGACCGCGGTTATGACTTCGACCGCTACCGTCGCGAGCTGCGCTCGCGCGGGATCAAGCCAAAGATCGCTCGGCGCAACACCGAGCATGGTTCACACCTGGGCAAGAAGCGGTGGGTGGTCGAGCGTGGCTTCGCCTGGCTACACAACTTCCGCCGATTGCGAACCCGCTACGAGCGTCTGCCCGAGCTGCATCTGGCCTTCCTTCATCTGGGTTGCGCGGTGATCTGCCAGCGGATGCTCGACTGGCCGGAGGAGCTATTCCTCTAGGCCGCGCTCGGCGGCAGATCGACATCCGTACTGGTCGGGGATCGAGCCCCAGCCCCAGGTCGGGATCGGCTGGTGGGGCAGGGGGCCGGGACCCCACTCCTCGCGGGGGTCCATCTTCTCCTCCGCCACCCGGCAGTGGTGGTGCCAGTTATCGCCGAAGTCGAAGGTGAAGGTGAACTGTTCGCCGAGGGCAAGCTGCTTGGCGGGCTTCAGCTGGCTCTGATCCTCCCAGCGGAGCTCGCCGCCGAAGTCATCGTCGCCGGGAAAGCCAATCCTGCGGCCGTCGGCGAGCTCGAAGTCATGGAGGTGGGAGAGATCCCAGCGGCCAAAGGCCTGGTTGATGGCGTCGCCGAGCTGGCCGAAGCTATGGGAGGGGCCACAGATGAAGATCCTGCCCGGACGGGGGTCGAGCTTCTCGCCACGACCGCCGAGCAGGTCGACTCTGATCTCGAGCCATGTTCGCGCCATTAGGCGCGAAGGCTAGCGGAGGTTATGAGACAGGTTCTTACTCGGGTCACGGGGGGCAAGATAGCGGACGAGTTGGACCTGCAGCTAGCCCCGGGCACATACTCAGAGGAAGCCTTCAAGCAGATCCTAGGCGGCTGCAACTCGGTCGTCGTCGGGCTGGGGAGGTTGCGCAACAAGGTGGGCGACACACACGGCTCCGGACGAAGGGCCTACCGCCCGAGCGACCGCCACGCTCCAATCGGCCCGACCTGCTGACCGACGCGAGAATATGGCCCATTTCCAGGCCTTTTCAGTTGGGGGGTGGCGCGGGGCCCGCACCGCCCTCGGGCGGCTGGGCGCGCAGGGAGCCCGCATGGGCCCGCGCAGACGGGTCGCCGCGAACCTTCACCAGGCTCGCGATCGTCGTGATGATGAGCACGACCCCGATTACGACGAGCGAGGTCCCTGTGGAGATCTCCGGCACGGTGTCGTCCTGGAGGTGACCCCAGTGCAGGGCGAGCTTGGCGCCGATGAAGAAGAGGATGAGAGACAGGCCGGTCGAGAGGTAGACGAGCCGGTCCAGCAGGCCGGTGACGAGGAAGAACAGGGCGCGCAGGCCGAGCAGTGCGAACGCGTTGGCCGTGAACACGATGTACACCTCCTCGGTGACCCCGAACACGGCGGGGATCGAGTCCATCGCGAAGAGGATGTCCGTGCTGCCAATGGCCACGAGCACGAGAAAGAGCGGCGTGACCATGCGCCGCCCATCGAGGTGCGTGATGAGCTTGCCGCCGTCGTAACCGTCTGTGACGGGCAGCCGTCGCCGCGCGAAGGTCACTAACGCGTTGTCTTCCACCGACGGGTCCTGGTCGCGGTGGCGGAAGAGCTGGATCGCCGTGCCGACGAGCAGCAGCCCGAATACCAGGAACATGAACGAGAAGGCCGAGAGCAGCGCGGCGCCCAGGACGATGAAAATCACGCGCAGGACGAGCGCGAGGACGATGCCGATGATGAGCACCATCTGCTGGTGCTCGCGCGGCACCGCGAACGAGGTCATGATCACCACGAAGACGAAGAGGTTGTCGACCGACAGGCTCTTCTCGACGATGTAGCCGGCGAAGTACTGCCCGCCGAAGTCCCACCCGGCGTTCAAGCCGAACACGACGCCGAAGGCGATCGCGACCGCGATGTAGAAGATGGACGTGATCGTCGCCTCGCGGAAGCCCACCTCGTGGGGGCGCGCCACGGCGAGCGCGAGGTCGATGGCGAGCAGCACGAGAACGAGGCCGACCGTCACGGCCCAGGCGGTGGTGGTCACGTCCAGCATGCGCCGTTCACCTTCGCAGGACGGGTCCTTGAAGGGTCCGTGCCGCCCCCTCGTTCTGCCTGCCCGCGACTACGAGCCCGGCCTCCCAGCCGGGCGCGCGCCCCCAACCGGAGGCTGAATTGACCTGGTGTCCATCCTGCTGCGCGCGATCAACCACGCGATCACCGAGTTCGAGTTCCACATGTCACCCGTCGCAAGCTCATCGCGACCCCACACGGGCGTCGGGACGTGCGCGACCAGGTGGAGTACGCGCCGCGCGCGATCTTCGTTATTTCACGGCAGTCGCCGAGGAGCGCGCCCGCGAGCTCCTCCGCTCCTGGGAGGATGCGCACCTTGCCGTCACGGACGCTGCCGCTCGGGAGTCCGTGACGCTCACGGTCGGCTTCGTCACGAGCGTCGGCCGCGACATCCTGCCCGGGACTTCTCGGCGATTCGCCGAGCGGCGCCCCGCCGCGCGCCTGGAGATGCGCCAGATCGGCTGGCACGATCCCACCGCCGGGCTCGCCAGCGGCGACACCGACCTCGATGTCGTCTGGCTGCCCCTGCCCGACGACGAGATCTTGGCATCGGAGCCGCTCCGTAACGGATGCGACCTTCGAGGCGGTAGCCGGGGGCGTCGGGATCGCTCTGGTGGCCGCTGGCAACGCCGAGCTCTACAAACGCAGGGGAGTTGCCTCCCGGCCGGTCTCGGACCTCGGCCCCGCGACCCTCGCGATCGCCTGTGAGCAGACGACGGGCGCGCACTCGTGGCCGACTTCGTGACCGCCTGCCGGACGGCGGCCAAGGCGGGATCCGGCGGATGACTCTTGCGTCCTCGACCATCACCTGCCTGGCCCTCATGGCCGGGAGCACCACGTCCACCTTCGACGGGTCGAGCTGGATGTCCGGCGCGCACTCTCAAAAAAGCTTGGCACCGCTGCGGGTGATCGGGTACG
>JBPCPM010000150.1:0-21237 GCA_050999155.1 Solirubrobacterales bacterium | reverse complement strand
TCTGCGCCGGGAATCAGCAGAATTCCGACAGCCCCCACCTCACCCTCTGGCACTCGGTGTTCTCTGAGCGCAGTTGCGTCGGCGAGCTCCCCCACGGCCAGCAGGTCCACGGGGTCTTCGCGGTACGCGAACGTGAGCGCAGGACCAAGCGCGACGGCGGCCAGTGGCTGCGGCTGGTCCTCGCCGATCGCACCGGGGCGGTCGAGGCCATCAGCTGGGACGACGTCGACCTGCACTACGGCTGCTGCGAGCCGGGCGCGGTGGTCGACGTGCGCGGGCGCTTCTCGGTCCACCCGCGCTACGGCTCGAAGATCACGATCGACGAGCTGCGCACGGTCGAGCCCGGCGCGTATGACCCCGAGGAACTCTCCCCCGCCGGCCCCGTCCCCCTGGACCGGATGGAGCAGGACCTGCGGGCGCTGCTGGCCACGATCCAGAGCCCGTGGCTGGCGGAGCTGCTCGGCCGCTTCCTCGATCCGTCGTCGGACACCTGGCCGCTGTACCGCGACGCTCCGGCGGCCAAGTACTACCACCAGGCCTACCGCCACGGCCTGCTCGAGCACTCGCTGTCGGTGGCACAGGCCGTCAGCGCCGCCGCCTCCTTCTTTCCCGGCCTCGACCGCGAGGTCGCGGTGACCGGGGCCTTGCTGCATGACATCGGCAAGCTCGAGGCCTACGACCCCGACCCGCTGGCCATCGACCTCACCGACGCCGGCCGGCTGGAGGGCGAGATCCCCCTCGGCTACTACCGGATCCGCCGCGAGATCGAGTCGATCGATGGCTTCCCCGCCGAGGTCGGCCAGGCCGTCCTGCACATCATCCTTTCCCACCATGGGACGCTCGAACACGGATCGCCGGTCGTCCCGTGCACCCGCGAGGCGACGCTCGTCCACGCGATGGACAACCTCGGCGGCAAGCTCGGAAGCTTCGACCGCATCGAGCGTGAGCTCCCCGACGGGGAGAGCTGGTCGCGGTTCGATCGCGGGATCGACGCCGCGGCGTACTTCGGGCGTTCGGCGGCCGCCTGAGCTCGGAGCCGGGCGTTCCCAACGGTCTCCGCTGCATCCCGGCCGTCTAGAAGTACGCAAATAGCGGGAAACACACGGCGGTGCAGCGGGGTGGCCCCCGGTGTCCGCCTATTCTCTGGCCGCGTGGCGAAGGACACGGACAAACTGATCCGGCAGCTCTCGCTGATCTCGTACCTGATGGCAGAAGACCGGCCGGTATCGGCGGTCGACATCCGGCGCGAGGTCGAGGGCTACATCGACATGAACGAAGACGCCTTTGCCCGGCGCTTCTACGCCGACCGGGCCGAGTTGTCGAGCCTCGGAATCTCGCTGCAGGTCGAGAAGCCGTCCGACGGCTTCTACGAGGCCGAGCTCTACGCCCTGCCGCCCGACAACTACTACCTGCCCTCGATCGCCTTCGAGGACGACGAGCTCGCCGCCCTGCAGACCGCGCTGGCGCTGCTCGACGGTCGCTTCGCCTACGCCGAGCCGCTGCGCCTCGCGCTCCAACAGGTCTCCTGGGGCAAGCCCAGCCCGCTGCGCACCACCGAACGGCGCTCGGTCGAGATGGCGGTCGCCGCCGAGGCAGGGGGCAAGGACCTCTCCCAGCGCCTGGCGAAGATCGAGACCGCGATCTCCCGGCGCAAGACGATCGTCTTCACCTACTACACGATCGAACGCGACGCGACCGAACAGCGAACGGTCGACCCCTACCACCTGGTCTTCCGGGGCGGCCAGTTCTATCTGATCGGCCGCTCCCACGAACGCGACGCGGTCCGCGTCTTCCGCCTCTCGCGGATCCAGGCCAAGGTCTCCTACGCCTCCAAGGCCGAGCACGACTTCCCCGCCCCCGAGGACTTCGACCGCCGCGACTACGGCAGCCGGGCCGAGTGGCAGATGGGCGAGGTCGACGGCACCGCGGTGATCGAGGTCTCCGAGCGGATCGCCTGGCTGGTCGAACGCGACTTCGGCACCTACGGGACGTTGCGCGACCCCGAGCCCGGGGAGACCGACGGCGGGGGCGCACGAGTCCTCGAGACGGGCTACGCCTCCACCCGCCAGCTGGTCTCCTGGATTCTCAGCTGGCGTGACAACGCCCGGGTGCTCTCACCGCCGGAGCTCGTCGAGGAGGTCACCCGCCGGCGCTCGCTGGTCCACGAGCGCCACGCCGAGCCGTTCGAGACCGCGAGCGTCGTCTCCCGCGAGATCGCGCTGGCCTCGAGCAACGGGCGCTCCAACGGCCGGGCCGAAACCCCCATCCGGCCCGAGCGATTCGCCCGGCTGACCACGCTGGCCGGCGTCCTGATCCAGGCCGCGCGGGCCGGTGAGCGCCTCCAGGTCGCCGAGGTCTGCCAGCAGCTGCAGATCTCCGAAAAGGAGCTGCACGAGGACGTCTCGGTGCTCAACATCGTCAACTTCGGTGGCGGGACCTACGTCCTGTACGCCGAGATCCAAGGCGACGAGATCGAGGTCGACACCGAGGCCTACGGCGACAACTTCGCCCGACCCGCGCGGCTGCTGCCGCTGGAGGCCAAGGCGCTGGTCGCCGCCATCGACCTGTTCGGTGACCACCTTCCCCAGTCTGGGCTGCAGACGGCTCGCGGCAAGATCGTCGAGGCCCTCGGCCACGACCCGGCCGAGGAGGGCCTGGAGATCGCCCAGGGCTCCGACGACGCTCAGATCTCGAAGATCGTCGGTCACGCGATCACCGAACGCAAGGTGCTCGAACTCGAGTACTACAAGGAAAACGAGGACGAGTTCAGCTCCCGGACCGTCGAGCCCTACCGGCTCGAGAACGGCCCCGAGGGCTGGTACGTCGAGTGCTATGACCGTGACCGCAAGGCCGTCCGGCATTTCCGCCTCGACCGCGTCAAGGAAGCCCGCGCGCTGGACACGACCTTCGAGCCGCGCCCGGAGATCGAGGAGGTCGCCCAGCTCGAGGGCTGGCTGACCGAAGGCGAGGTGCCCGACGCCCGCATGGCCCAGGTCTGGGTCTCGCCCGAACGCGCCCGCTGGATCCGCGAGGAGCGGACCGTGATCGCCGAGCTCGCCGACGGCGCCGTGATCATCGAGCTGCCCTACGCCGGGGAGGCGTGGCTGATCCGTGAGATCCTCAAGGGGGCGGGCGACCTCATCGTGCTCGAGCCCGGCGACACCCGCGCAGCCATCGCCTCGCACACTGTTTGATTCGTGGGAACAAGACCTGCTGACGACAAGGGGGAGAACGGTATGACCAAAAAGCCACCCATGCTGCTCGCGACAGCACTGCTCACGTTGGGCATGACGATCGGTGCCTGCGGCGACGACTCGGAAGAGGTCGGAGCGGGCGATGGCTCGACGGCCAGCGGCACCGTGCCCGGCTCCGACAACGGAGCCCAGGTCGTCGAGCTCGGCACGCTCAACGACTCCGGCGTCACGGGCCAGGCAACGCTCACCCGCGACGGCGACACGCTGAAGGTGAAGATCGAGGCCGGCGGCCTCGTGGCCGATGAGGAGCACCCGCAGCACATCCACCGTCCCGACGGGGACACCGCGGGCACCTGCCCGTCGGAATCGGCCGACAAGGACGGAGACGGGACAATCAGCATCGACGAGGGCGCCCCCTTCTACGGCCCGGTGCGCGCCGAGCTCACGCCGTTCCCCAGCGCCGACGGCCAGGGCACCATCGTCTACGAGGAGTCCGTGACGATCGACTCCGACGTGGAGCCCCTCGAGGACGGCGTGATCGTGTTGCACGGCACCAAGGACGGCGAGGAGTACGTACCTGAGACGCCGGTGGCCTGCGGCGTCATCACCCCGCCCGGCGAGAAGACGGAGACCGGGACCGAGACCGACCCGGGTGAAGGTCCCGCACGCGGGATCGACACCGCTCCCGTCGAGACCGGGCCCGGGCAGGAGCAGAGCGAGTAGCGCGATCCGGGGCTCCGCCGGCCTGACCGGCGGGGCCCCGGACCATCGTGCGACGATCCCGGCGTGGTCCCTGCCGATCCATCAGCGGGCGACGGCCTCGGCCCGGGCGATGCGATCCAGCGCATCGTCGCGCCGAACGCCGGCCCCTTCACCCTCGAGGGGACAAACACCTATCTCGTCGGGACCGACGGCTGCTGGATCCTCGACCCCGGGCCCGCCGACAGCGACCATCTCGCGGCCGTCGACGAGGCAGCCACCGAGCGCGGAGGGGCTTTGGGCGTGGTGCTCACCCACGGCCACGACGACCACAGCGAGGGCGCCGGCGAGTTCGGCGTCGAAGTCCACAGGCCGGGCGAGGGGGAAACCTTCGGGCCCCTGCAGGCGATTGCTACCCCCGGGCATAGCCCCGACCATGTGTGCTTGCTGTGGGACCGGATCTGCTTCGCGGGCGATCTGGTCCTCGGGCACGGATCGAGCATCGTTGGCACGGAGCCCGACGCGTTGCGCGACACCATGAGCTCGCTCCGCCGCCTGGCCCAGCTGGACCTCGACAGGCTGCTGCCGGGCCACGGCCCGCCGGTGGAGGACCCCCGAGCCAAGATCTCCGAGTATCTCGAGCATCGGGCCGAGCGCGAGCGCAAGCTCCTCGACGCGCTGACCCGGGGCGTGCGCTCCCGCGAGGAGCTGCTCGACCATGCGTGGGGGGACGTCCCCGACGCCATGCGCCCCGCGGCAGACGTGGCGATGCAGGCCCACCTCGACAAGCTCGCCGATGACGGCCTGCTGCCGGAGGAGGTCGAGACCTGATGGGCTCGCGGCGTGACCAGATAACGATGTCCGACGACGAGCGGGAGGCGTTCCTCGCCGACCAGCGTGTCGTCTCGGTGGCCAGCCACGGCCACAACGGCTGGCCACACCTCGTACCCCTCTGGTACGTCGTGCGTGACGGCGAGCTGTGGATCTACACGTACGGCTCGTCGCAGAAGGTCAAGAACCTCGAACGCGACGATCACGCGACGCTGCTGATCGAGGACGGCCGTGAGTACACGGAGCTGCGCGGCGTGATGATCGAGGCGACCGCTCACATCGAGCGGGAGTTCGACCGGGTCCTCGAGCTCGCCGAGGAGCTGACGTTGCGTTACGCAGACGGCCTGGAGTCGATCGACGCCGATGCGCGCGAAGGCCTCAAGACGCAGGCACGCAAGCGGGTGGCGATCCGCTTCGAGGCCCGGCGCACGGTCAGCTGGGACCATCGCAAGCTCGGGGGTACGTATTAGCGTCGGCCCCGCCGGGGGTCGTTAGTGCTCGGTATCGCCCTGGGACTCGCCTCCAGCGGGTCCTGGGGGATCGCTGACTGGCTGGGCGGCACGAGCGCGCGGCGGCTGCCGCTGGCGCTCGTGGTCCTCATCACGCAGGTCACCGCCCTAGCGCTGCTGGTCGTCGCGCTGCCATTGCTGCAACCGGGCGCCCCGCAGTTCGCGGGCGTGCTGGCCGGTGTGGCGGCCGGCGTCTCGGGGGTGATCGGCCAGGCGGCCTACTACCGCTCCCTCGCGATGGGTCCGATCGGCGTTGTCGCTCCCATCGGAGCGCTGTCGGTCGTCATCCCCGCTGCCGTCGGGATCGGCCGCGGTGAGGAGATCGCGGGGCTGGCCCTGACCGGCATGGCCGTGGCGACCATCGGTGTCGTCGTCGCGGTCCGCGAACCGACGGGTGCTGAGCGGGTCCGGCCGGCCGCCATCGGCCTCGCGCTGGTGGCCGCGCTCGGCTTCGGCGGCGCGTTCGTGGGCATCGACGCGTCAGCCGACACCGATGCGCTCTGGGTCCTGCTGTGGGTCCGGCTCCCCGGCGTCGTCCTGCCGGCGATGGTGGTCCTGGGAACCCGGCAGCTCGGCACGCTGCGCGGCGGCGGCGCGCGGGCGTTGCCGCTGATCGGCTTTTTCGACCTGCTCGCCGTCGCCGCGTACGCGCAGGCGACGGTCAACGGCCCGCTGGCGCTGGTCGCCGTCAGCGCCTCCCTGTACCCGGTGGTCGCCGCCGGCCTGGCCGCGTCGATCGGGCGGGAGCGGCTCGCGATGACCCAGGTCGCGGGCTCGGCCGTTGCGGTGGCGGGCGTCCTGCTGATCGCCGCGGCCACGGCTTGACCGGCCCGCCGGTAGCCTGCCAGCGGCATGGCCGACCTCAAGGGACTGATCCTCTCCGGCGGCAAGGGCACACGCCTGCGCCCCATCACCCACACCTCGGCCAAGCAGCTGGTGCCGGTGGCCAACAAGCCCGTGCTCTTCTACGGGATCGAGGCGCTGGTGGCAGCGGGCATCACCGAGATCGGCATCATCATCGCGCCGGAGACCGGCGACGAGATCCGTGAGGTGGTCGGCGATGGATCGGCCATGGGCGCGAGCGTCACCTACATCTCGCAGTCCGAGCCGCTGGGCCTCGCCCACGCAGTCCTCACCGCGCAGGACTACATCGGCGACTCGCCGTTTGTCATGTACCTCGGCGACAACCTGCTCAAGGAGGGCATCGCCGAGCTGGTCGACTCCTTCCGCTCGGGCAACGCCGACGCGTCGATCCTTCTCACGCCCGTGGCCGACCCCCAGTCCTACGGGGTGGCCGAACTCCAGGGCGATCGGGTGGTGCGCCTGGTCGAGAAACCGAAGGATCCACCGTCGGACCTGGCGCTGGTCGGTGTCTACATGTTCGGGCCTGCCATCTTCGAAGCCGCCCGCGCCATCGAGCCGTCACCCCGCGGCGAGCTGGAGATCACCGACGCCATCCAGCATCTGATCGACAGCGGCCGCCGGGTGGAATCCCACCAGGTCCGCGGATGGTGGAAGGACACCGGGCAGCTCGCCGACATGCTCGACGCCAACCGCTTGGTCCTCGACACGATCGAGCGGGAGATCCGCGGTGAGCTCATCGACTCCACCGTCGAGGGCCGGGTCGTGGTCGAGGCCGGAGCCCGCATCGAGCGGTCGGTCGTCCGCGGACCCGCAGTGATCGGCGCCGGAGCCCGGATCACCGACGCCTTTATCGGCCCCTACAGCTCCATCGGCGATTCGGTCGTGGTGGAGGGCTCCGAGCTGGAGCACTCGATCATTCTCGAGGGCTCGCGGATCAGCCACCTGCACGCCCGGATGGAAGCCAGCCTGCTCGGCCGCAACGTCGTGCTGACCCGCAGCGAGGGCGTGACGAAGACGCTGCGGTTGATGGTCGGCGATCGTGCCGAGCTGGAGATCCTGTGAGGGTGCTCGTGACCGGGGCCGGGGGAATGCTCGGCTCCGATCTCGTCGAGGTCGCTCGCCGACTGGGCCACGACGTCCACGGACAAGGGCGCTCGGTGCTCGACGTCACCGATGCCGCTGCCGTCGAAAAGACCGTCGGCCGCACCCGCCCCGACGTCGTCATCAACTGCGCGGCGTTCACCGACGTCGACGGGGCCGAGGAGCACGACGCAGCCGCCCAGGCGGTCAACGGCCGCGGGGCCGGCGTGGTGGCCGCGGCCGCAGCTGCCGCCGGCGCGCGCGTCCTGTACATCTCCACCGACTACGTCTTCGACGGCACCAAGGGCGCGCCGTACGTCGAGTCCGACCAGCCCGCCCCACGTTCGGTGTACGGGAAGACCAAGCTCGCCGGGGAGCGCGCGACCGCCGCCGAGAACCCCAACCACCTGATCGCTCGGACCTCGTGGCTGTTCGGCCCGGCCGGGCCGAACTTCGTCGAGACGATGATGCGTCTCGGCGCCGACCTGGGCGAGGTCATGGTCGTCACCGACCAGGTCGGATGCCCGACCTACACGGGCCACCTCGCCACGGCGCTGGTCGAGCTGGCCACCGGATCGGGAACGGGGATCCGGCACGTCACCGGTCACGGCCACTGCAGCTGGTTCGCCTTCGCCGAGGAGATCTTCGACCAGGCCGACATCGACTGCCGGGTCATGTCGACCGACACCGAGGCGATGGGCCTGCCGGCGTCCCGCCCGGCGTTCTCGTCGATGGCCACCCAGCACGACGACACGCCCCGGCTTCCGCCCTGGCAGCAGGGATTGACCCGCCACCTCGAGCGGACCGGCGCAGTGGGAGCGGCCCGACGATGAAGCTGCTGGTCACCGGCGGGGCCGGGTTCATCGGGTCGAACTTCTGTCGCTGGATGCTCGAGAGCCACGACGACGTCAGCCTCACCGTCGTCGACAAGCTGACCTACGCGGGCCGCCGCGAGAACCTCGCCGATCTCCCGGCCGACCGCTGGGAGTTCGTCCACGCCGACATCGCCGACGCGGCGCTGGTCGGCGACGCCATGGACGGCGTCGACGCGGTCGTCAACTTCGCCGCCGAGTCCCATGTGGACCGTTCGATCGAGAACCCGGGCGAGTTCATCACCACCGACGTCTTCGGGACCTACGTGCTGCTCGAGGCGGCCCGCGACCGCGGCCTGCGCTACCTGCAGATCTCCACCGACGAGGTCTACGGCTCCATCGACCAAGGCTCGTTTACCGAGACGTCCCCCCTCGACCCGTCCTCCCCGTACTCGGCCTCGAAGGCCGGAGGCGACCTTCTCGTCTCGGCCTTTCACCACACCTACGGCATGGAGTCGCTGGTCTGCCGTGCCTCCAACAATTACGGGCCCTTCCAGTACCCCGAGAAGCTGGTCCCGCTGTGCGTGCTCAACGCCCTGGCCGGTGACCCGCTGCCGGTCTACGGCGACGGGATGCAGGTGCGCAACTGGCTGTACGTCACCGACCACTGCTCGGCCATCGACCTTGTCTTGCGCTCGGGCGTCCCCGGCGAGGTCTACAACGTCGGTGGCCCCGACGAGCTGCCCAACATCGAGGTTGTCAAGGGCATCCTGCGGCACACCGGGCGCGACGAGTCGCTGATCACCTACGTCACCGACCGCCCCGGCCACGACCGCCGCTACTCGCTGGGGTCCGAGAAGGTCCGGGCCCTGGGATGGACGCCGCAGGTTCACTTCGACGAAGGCCTCGAGCGAACCGTCGCCTGGTACCGCGACAACCCGCAGTGGTGGGAACCGATCCGCTCGGGGGACTACCGCGAGTACTACGCGCTCCACTACGGCCACGCGCTCGGCGACTAGCCACCGCGCCCGCACCGTATCCGCCGGTGCCGGGTCCGACCCGGGGCCCCGTGAAACGTCTGCTCACATCGCCGAAGCTGCGCCTTGGCCTGCTGGCAGCCATCCTGATCGCTGCGACGGTCGTGGCCATCATCGTCGGCCCCAGCCAGCAGCAGCTCGAGGAGCTCATCGACGACACGGGCCTGGCCGGTCCGCTCGTGTATGTGGCGCTGTACGCGGTCCTCACCGTCCTCATGGCGCCCGGCGCCGTGATCACGGCGGCCGGCGGGGTGCTGTTCGGGACCTTCGGCGGGACGGCGCTCTCCGTGCTCGGGGCCACGGCCGGAGCCCTCGGCTCGTTCGTCGTGGCGCGCCGCCTCGGCCGCTCCGACGTCGAGGAGATCGCCGGGCCCCGGATCGAGCGGCTCGACGGGTGGCTGCGCGACCGCGGGTTTCTCGCCGTGCTCTACGTGCGGCTGGTGCCGATCCTCCCGTTCAACCTCCTCAACTACGCCGCCGGCGTGACCGCGATCAACCGGCGCGACTACCTGCTCGGCACGGTGGTGGGGATCATCCCCGGCGCGTTCGCGTTCTCCGCGCTCGGCAGCAACCTCGACGAGCCGACCTCGCCGGCCTTCCTCGGAGCCCTGGGACTGATCGTCGTGCTCGCCGTCGGCGGGACGGCGGCTGACCGCCGTCACCGCCGCCGGGCTCGCACCGGCTCCGACATCGACTGACCGCCCGCGCTCACGTACTCTCGAGGGTCGGCCTCCATGCCACCTGCGACCTCACCCCACCCCTCCCTCGAACCGTTCTGCGCCCCGGTGCGCCGGTGGTTCGACGCGTCGTTCTCCGAACCCACGCCGGCCCAACAGCAGGGCTGGCCGAGGATCGCGGCCGGCGAACACACCCTGATCTGCGCCCCCACCGGTTCGGGCAAGACGCTGGCCGCCTTCATGTGGGGGATCGACAGCCTCGCGCGTCGGCCCGCCGACGAGCTCGGTCAGGGCGTGCGCGTCGTCTACGTCTCGCCGCTCAAGGCGCTGTCCTACGACGTCGAGCGCAACCTGCGGGCACCGCTGCGCGGCACCGGCGTGGACGTGGCGGTCGGCCTGCGCACCGGGGACACGCCCCAGCGCGACCGCCAGGCGATGCTGCGCAAGCCTCCGGACATCCTCATCACCACTCCGGAATCGCTGTATCTGATGCTGACCTCAAAGGCGAGGGAGATCCTCACCGGGGTCGAGGCGGTGATCATCGACGAGATCCACGCGGTCGCGCAGACCAAGCGCGGCGGCCACCTCGCCCTCACCCTGGAGCGGCTCGAGCACCTTGTCGCGGCCGAGCGTGACGACCCGGTGCCCGAGCCCCGCAAGGCCGCTGTGCAGCGCATCGGGCTCTCGGCCACGCAGCGGCCCCTGGAGGAGGTCGGGCGGTTTCTCACCGGCCGCGACCGCCCGTGCGCGCTCGTCGACGTGGGCATCCGCAAGGAGCTGGACATCAAGATCCATGTCCCGGTCGAGGACATGGCCGACCCTGGCGCCGACGTGCTCGGGCCGACGGACGGCCTGCTCGAAGCGCCCACGGCCACCACCCAGTCGGTCCTCGAGTCGACGGTGTCCGGCAACGGCCGTGAAGCCGATGACCGCCACGCGCTGGACACCGAGCAGCCGCTGCCCCTGCGCTCGATCTGGCCGGCCATCTACCCGGAGCTGCTCAGGCTCGTGCAGGCCCACACGTCGACGATTGTGTTCGTCAACAGTCGCCGTGGCGCCGAGCGCCTGGCCGTGCGCCTCAACGAGGCGGCGAACGAGAACCTGCCCGAGGACTCAGAGCCCGTCGAGGTCGCCCGCGCCCACCACGGATCGCTCGCCCACGAGGAGCGGCTGGTGGTGGAGGAGCTGCTGAAGTCCGGGCAGATCCCCTGCCTGATCGCCACCTCCTCGCTGGAGCTCGGCATCGACATGGGGGCCGTCGACCTCGTGGTGCAGGTCGAGTCGCCCCGCTCGGTGACCCGCGGGCTGCAGCGGATCGGCCGCGCCGGCCACAGCCTCGGCCAGACCTCCAAGGGCCGGGTGTTTCCCAAGTACCGGGCCGACCTGCTCGAGTGCGCGGTCGTCGCGCGGCGGATGCGCGAAGGGCTGATCGAGGAGACGGTCGTCCCCCGCAACCCCCTCGACGTCCTCGCCCAGCACATCGTCGCGATGGCGGCCGGCCAGGAGTGGGCCCTCGACGAGCTCGAACAGGTCGTCCGCAGCGCCTACCCGTTCGCCGAGCTGGGCCGCGAGCAGCTGGAGAACGTGCTCGACATGCTCGACGGCCGCTACCCGTCGGACCGCTTCGCCGAGCTGCGCCCCCGCGCGGTGTGGGACCGCACCGCAGGGACGGTCCGCGACCGGCCCGGCGCCCGGCAGCTCGCGGTGACCAACGCGGGGACCATCCCCGACCGGGGGCTGTACGGGGTCCACCTGCCCGACGGCCGGCGGGTGGGCGAGCTCGACGAGGAGATGGTCTACGAGGCCCGCCAGGGCCAGACCTTCCTGCTCGGCGCCTCCACGTGGCGGATCGAGGAGATCACCCGCGACCGCGTGATCGTCGTCCCCGCGCCCGGTGCCCCCGGCGCCGTGCCGTTCTGGCGCGGCGATTCCGTCGGCCGGCCGGTCGAGCTGGGCCGCGCGATCGGTGCCTTCGCCCGCGAGGCCGTCTCGATGACCGAGCAGCAGCTCCAGGACGGCTGGGACCTCGATCGGCGCGCCGCCCAGAACCTGCGCACCTACCTGCGCGAGCAGCAGCAGGCCACGCGGGTCGTGCCCTCCGACGAGACGATCGTCATCGAGCGGTTCCGCGACGAGATCGGCGACTGGCGGCTGTGCATCCTGTCGCCCTTCGGCGGCCGCGTCCACACCGCCTGGGGCCTGGCGATCGCGGCCCGGCTGCGCACCGAGCTCGACCTCGAGGTGGACGGGATCTGGTCGGACGACGGGATCGTCATCCACCTTCCCGACGCCGACGAGCCGCCCTCGGCCGACCTCGTCATGCTCGAAGCCGACGAGGTGGAGGAGCTGGTCGTCGGCGAGCTGGCCGGCTCGGCGCTGTACGGGGCACGGTTCCGCGAGAACGCCTCCCGCGCCCTGCTGCTGCCCCGGGCCTACCCCGGCAAGCGCACCCCGCTGTGGCAGCAGCGGCTCAAGGCCCAGAACCTCCTCGAGGTCGCTCGCGACTACCCCCGGTTTCCGATCGTGCTCGAGACGTACCGCGAGTGCCTCAAGGACGTGCTCGACCTCCCCGCCCTGCAGGAGCTGCTGCGCGACCTACGGGCTCGGCGGGTCTCCGTGGTCGAGGTCGAGACCTCCACGGCGTCGCCCTTTGCCTCCTCGCTGCTTTTCGACTTCGTCGCCACCTACATGTACGAGGGCGACACGCCGTCGGCCGAGCGCCGGGCCGCGGCCCTGGCGCTGGACCGCGACCTGCTGCGCGAGCTGCTCGGCCAGGAGGAGCTGCGCGAGCTGCTGGATCCCGAGGCGATCGCCGAGGTCGAAGAGGGGCTGCAGCACCTCAACACCGACCGCAAGGCGCGGGACCGCGACGCGTTGCATCAGATCCTCCGGCGTCTGGGAGATCTCACCGACGCCGAGTGCGCGGCCCGGGTGGCCGACGGCTACTCGGCCGAGTCGATGCTCGGCAAGCTCGAACGCGAACGCCGGGCCGCCCCGGTGCGCATCGCCGGCGAGCAGCGCTGGATCGCCTCCGAGGACGCCGGGTTGTACCGCGACGCGCTCGGCGTCCCGCCACCCCCCGGGCTGCCCGACTCCTACCTGCAACCCCTCGACGACGCGCTCACCACGGTCATCAGTCGCTACGCCCGTACCCACGCGCCGTTTCCGACCGGCCAGCTCGCGACCCGCCTCGGCGTCGACCCGATGCCGGTGCTCCGGGAGGCCGAGCGCGAGGGCACCCTGGTCCGCGGCGAGCTGCTGCCCGGCGGCACCGAGCGCGAGTGGTGTGAGTCCGAGGTCCTGCGGCGGATCCGCCGGGCTAGCCTCGCGCGTTTGCGCAAGGAGGTCGAGCCGGCAGACCAGCGCGAGCTCGCCCGGTTCCTGGCCAGCTGGCAGAACGTGGACGCGCACCGGGCCAGCGGCGCCGGGATCGACCGCCTCCGCGACGCGCTGGTGCCCCTGCAGGGCGTGGCGCTCACGCCCGAGGTCTGGGAGCGCGACGTACTGCCCCGCCGCCTCGGGGCCTGGAGCCCGGCGTGGCTCGACGCGCTGTGCACCAGCGGCGAGCTGGTCTGGATCGGCGCCGGACCGCTCGGCCGCGTAGGCCGGGTCGCGCTGTACTTCCGCGAAGACGTCCACCTGGCCGGACCACCCCCGGCCAACGTCAAGCTCGAGAGCCCGGGCTCCGAGCTGCACGCCGCGATCCGGGAGCTGCTCGACGGCGGTCCGCGGTTCTGGCTCGATCTCGTGGCGGAGATCGACGCCCCCGCCACCGAGCTGCACACCGCCCTGTGGGACCTGGCCTGGGGGAGCGAGGTGACCAACGACGCCTTCGCGCCGCTGCGCAACCCCAAGCTCCCGGCCTCGGCCCAGCGCCAGAGGAGCCAGTCGCGCCGGTTCGCCCGTCGCCGGGCGGGCGCCGGAGAAGCGGTCCAGGGCCGATGGTCGCTGACGGCGCCGTTGTTCGCCAACGCCCCGGGCTCGGGGGCGAAGCTGCGCGCGCTGGCCGAGCTGATGCTCGAGCGCTACGGGATCCTCACCCGCGAGACGGTGCTGGCCGAAGGGATCCCCGGCGGCTTCGGCACGCTGTACGCCGAGCTGCAGACCCTGGAGCTCCTGGGCACCGCACGCCGCGGCTACTTCGTCGAAGGACTGGGTGGCGCCCAGTTCGCCCTGGCCGGCGCGGTCGAGAGGCTCCGCTCCGCCCGCGACCCCGAGGGTGAGCTACGCGTCCTCGCGGCGACCGACCCGGCCAACCCCTACGGTGGCGCGCTGCCGTGGCCCAAGCGCGAAAACGGCCGCCGGCCCGCCCGCGTGCCCGGGGCCTACGTCGTGCTGCGCGACGGCGAGCTGATTCTCTACGTCGAACGGGGAGGCAAGGGACTGCTGCGGCTGACCGATCTTGACGCCGACGACCTTGAGGAGACGATCCGGTTTCTCGTCGAGGAAGGATCCAAACGGCGGATTCCCAATCTCGCCGTCGAGCGCCTCGACGGCGAGTCGGTGCTGGGGACGGCCGAGGAATCGACCCTGCTCGCCGCCGGCCTGCAGCGGCGACCCAAGCGCCTGGTGGCGCCGGGCTGAGCCGTGCCTGAAGGCGACAGCATCCGCCGCGCCGCCGAGCGGGTCGGCAGCGCCCTGCTCGACAGGCCCCTGACCGAGGTGCAGGTGCCGAACCCCCGCGCGGCGCACCTGCGGTCGGCCGAGCGGCTGCTGGCCGGACGCCGGCTGACCTCGACCGAGCCGGTCGGCAAGTACCTGACGCTGCACTTCGGCGACGACCTCGCCATCCGCAGCCACCTGCGCATGAACGGCCGCTGGCACGTCTACCCACGCGGCTCGGCGTGGCGCCGCTCACCCACCGGCGCCTGGCTGATTCTCGGGACCGACCAGATGCAGGTCGTGCAGTTCGGCGGGCCCGTCCTCGAGCTGGTGCGCGGCGGCCACGCACGCCGCGATCGGCGCGTCGGGGCGCTGGGCCCGGACATCCTCGACCGGGAGTTCGACCGTGCCAGGGCGATCCGGGGCCTGCGGTCCCGCGGGCCCGAACGGACCCTCGGCGACGCCCTGCTCGACCAGCGCGCGGTCGCCGGGATCGGCAACCTGTTCAAGAGCGAGGGGTGCTTCGCGGCCCGGGTGTCGCCGTGGGTGCCGATTGGCGGGCTCGACGACGAGGCCCTGGGCCACGTGCTCGCCAGGATCCGGGCCCTGATACGCCGCGGCGCCGGCATCACCGGTCGCGCGCCGCGCCGGATCTACCGCCGCGCACGGAAGCCGTGCCCGACCTGCGGCGGACTGGTTCGCTCGCGCGGCCAGGGAGACGACAACCGCACGACCTACTGGTGCGAGACCTGCCAGCCCGGCCCGGCCCCACCACGTCATCCGACGAGGCCGGCGAGCGCCGGTCCGTACCCTGTCGCCGATGGCTGATTCACCCACCCCCGCGCTGGAGATCCGCGGCCTGCGCAAGTCCTACGACGACGGGACCGTCGCTCTGGAGGACCTCGACCTCACCGTCCCGGCCGGAGGGTTCTTCGGTCTGCTCGGGCCCAACGGCGCGGGCAAAACGACCCTGATCAGCGCGGTGTGCAACCTCCTGCGGACCGACACCGGCGAGATCCGGGTCTTCGGTCTCCCCGGGGACACCCTGCAGGCCCGGCGGCTGGTCGGAGTGGCCGAGCAGGACGCGAACCTCGATCGGTTCCTCACCGTGCGCGAGACGCTCGTCTACCACGGCGGCTACTTCGGGCTGGATCGTGCCGCCTGCGACCGGCGCGCCGAGGAGATGATGGACGTCTTCGACCTGCGGGACAAGGCCGACGTCCGGGCGCCGAAGCTCTCCGGTGGCATGAAGCGGCGGCTGACCCTCGCCCGGGCCCTGCTGCATGAACCGCCCCTGGTCATCCTCGACGAGCCGACCGCGGGCGTCGACATCGAGCTGCGCCGCGAGCTGTGGTCCTACATCCGCCGCCTGCACGCGGCCGGAACCACGGTGATCCTCACCACGCACTACCTCGAGGAGGCCGAGTCGCTGTGCGACGACATCGCCCTGATCGGCGAGGGCCGCATCCTCGCCCGCGACACCGCCTCGGGCCTCAAACGCCGCTTCGGCGTCCACACCCTCGAGGACGTCTACCTGAAGACGGTCGGCCGGGAACGAGCCGGCGCGGCATGAGCGCCGTCTCCGAACCCCCGACACCGCGCCCGCAAGCGACGAGCACGGACCGGCCGCTGCGCCCGGCGCCCCGCCCGTGGCGCGGGTTCACCTCGCTGGCCATGCGCGAGTGCCTGCGGGTGGCGCGCCTGTGGACCCAGACGGTCCTGGCCCCGGTGGTCTCCTCGGGCCTGTTCATCCTCGTCTTCGGCCTCTCGCTCGGCGGGCGGATCCGGGGCGTGTCGGACTTCGACTACGAGGTGTTCATCGTCCCGGGTCTGATCGCGATGGCCATGGCCCAGGCCGCCTACGCCAACAACTCCTCCAGCCTGTTCCAGGCGCGCTCGGACCGCTACGTCAACGACGTCCTCAGCGCGCCGATGCGCGCCTGGCAGATGCACGTCGGCTTCTCGGCGGGCGGCTGGTTCCGCGCCTTGGCTATCGGCATCGCCCTGGCCGCGGTGGCGATGCCGATCACCGGCACCCCGATCCGCGAGCCGGTGGCGCTGGTGTTCGGCGTGGTGCTCCTGGTCACGCTGTTCGGTGCCCTGGGCGTGATCGTGGGCATCTACGCCGAGAACTGGGACAACGCCGCGTTCATCAACAACGTCGTGATCCTGCCGCTCGCGTTCGTCGGCGGCGTCTTCTACTCGATCGACATCCTGCCCTCCCCCTGGGAGGAGATCTCCCACCTCAACCCGTTGTTCTACCTCGTGAATCTCGTCCGCTACGGGTTCCTGGGAGAGAGCGACATCAGCATCGCGCTGTGCTTCGCGGTGACGATCTCCATTGCTGTCGTGCTCGTCGCCTGGGCCCAGCACCTGTTTTCCAGCGGCCACCGTCTCAAGCCCTGACCCCCCGCTCGGGGCATGGGATGGGGCATCGTGACCCCGGGTGCGTGCGATAATGGGACCCATGCCCGACGTGGAGGTGAGGGACGAGGGCGCCGAGATCACCGCGTTGCTGGGGCGCATACCCCTGTTCGCGGAGCTCTCAGCCGACCAGCTGGCCCGGATTGCCCGGGTAGCCGTCCCGCGCTCGCATGAGTCCGGGATGCGGATCTTCCAGGAGGGAGACGAGGGGACGTCCTGTTACATCGTGCGCGAAGGTCGGTGTCGCGTGACCCGCCAGCACCCGGACGGCCGGGTGATCACGCTGGCCACCTTCGGCCCGGGCGAGTTCTTCGGCGAGCTGTCGATGATCGACGGGGAGGTGCGCTCGGCCAGCGTCGAGGCGCTCGAACCGACCGAGCTGCTCGCCCTTCCGGCGTCGGAGATGCGCGCGGTGCTGCGCGACAACGTGGAGATCACGCTGCAGATGGTCATCGCGCTGACCCGCCGGATCCGCGAGGCCAACGAGCGGATCTCCCGGCAGTCCTTCCAGACCGTGCCCAGCCGTGTGGCCGGCGTCTTGGCCCGGCTCACCGCCGACGAAACGAACGGCAGCCCGGAACAGGTGACGGTCCGGATGACCCAGGCGGACCTCGCCCAGCTGGCCGGAACGTCGCGGGAGAGCGTCAGCCGCTTTCTGGCCATCTTGGAGCGGGACGGCGTGATCGCCGTCGGACGGGGACGGGTGACGGTCCTCGACCGGGCCCGCCTGGACGGCTTCGTGTACTGAGCCACCGTGGCCGGGTGGGCAGTCCAGCGCAGGCGGATGGTCTCCGACCAGCTCGCCCGCCGGGGGATCTCCGACCGGTGCGTTCTCGAGGCGATGGCCCGGGTGCCACGGGAGCGGTTCGTCGGCGCCGGGCAACGCGATCGCGCCTACGAGGATCGGGCCCTGGGCATCGGCGACGGCCAGACGATCTCCCAGCCGTGGATCGTTGCCGCGATGGCCCAGGCCCTCGAGCTCCGGGGCTCCGAGCGCGTGCTCGAGGTGGGAACCGGCTCCGGCTACTCCACCGCCGTGCTCGGCCGCCTGGCGTCCCACGTGATCTCCATCGAGCGCAACCCGCGGCTGGCCGCGGCGGCATCCACCACGCTGGGCCGGCTGGGGGTCGACGCGGACCTGCGGGTGGGGGATGGCAGCGTCGGCGCCCCGGCCGATGCGCCGTTTCAGGCCATCGCGGTCCACGCGGTGGCCCCGGCTGTCCCCGGCGCCCTCGTCTCGCAGCTCGGCGAGGGCGGCCGGATGGTGGTGCCCGTGCGCTCGGGGGGCGAGGAGCTGCTGACGGTCGTGGAGCGCGACGGCGACCGGACCCGGCGTACCGTGCTGGGGCCCTGCCGATTCGTGCCGCTGATCGGCGCGCAGGGCTTCGACCCGGCAGGGCCGGGCATCGACTAGGCTCCGATCCGCCGTGAGCACCCTGCTTTGCCTGAACTTCTACTCGCCGGTCTTCGTCGATCAGCTGCGCCGCGGGCGCAAGACCGCCACTATCCGGCTGGGGAACAAGTCCCGCAAGTACGAGGAGGGCCAGATCGTGTGGGTGACGGTCGGCTTTACCGGCTCGCCTCGCGAGAAGATCTTCTCAGCCGTCATCGAGGATGTCGAGGTCAAGAAGGTCGCTGACCTCTCTCCCCGCGAGGTCGAGCGCGACAACCCCGAGTTCCGGCGGGTCGAGGAGACCATCAGCTTCCTCGAGCAGATCTACAACCGCAGCATCGGAACCGGCGACACGGTGACGGTGGTCCACTTCGCGCAGATCATCGAGCGGCCCACCTCGCAGTACGGCAACGGCGAGACCCCCTCGCGCAACTGACCGGATCTGCGTGCCTCCAAGGCAGGTTTCGTGCGATCCGGCGTGGCGTGTCCTATACTCGGAACGCGGGTTGGCACTCTCACCGTTAGAGTGCCAACCAGAGACGTCAACGAGATAGCAGGAGGAGTACAGATGAACTTGAAGCCCCTGGGCGATCGGCTGATCGTCAAGGCGGTCGAGGAGGACGAGGTGACCGCCAGCGGTCTCGTGCTTCCCGACACCGCCAAGGAAAAGCCCCAGAAGGGCAAGGTCCTGGCCGTCGGCGACGGCCGCTGGGACGACGAGGGCGAGAAGCGCATCCCCCTCGATGTCAGCGAGGGCGACGAGGTCCTCTACAGCAAGTACGGCGGCACGGAGATCAAGGTCGAAGGCGACGACGTCATCGTCCTGCGCGAGTCCGACGTCCTGGCCAAGGTCCAGGGCTAGCCGCCCCACCCCAAAACTCTTTCCGAGGAGGATTCGCATATGGCTCACAAGGAGCTGAAGTACGACGCGGAAGCGCGTGCAGCACTGCAGGAAGGCGTGGACGCGGTCGCCAACGCGGTCAAGGTCACGCTCGGTCCCAAGGGCCGGTACGTGGTGCTCGACAAGAAGTTCGGCGCCCCCACCATCACCAACGACGGCGTGACCATCGCTCGCGAGATCGAGGTCGAGGACGTCTTCCAGAACCAGGGCGCCCAGCTCGTGCGTGAGGTGGCCACGGCCACCAACGACGTCGCCGGCGACGGCACCACCACCGCCACGCTGCTGGCCCAGACGATCGTTCGTCACGGGCTCAAGAACGTGGCGGCCGGCGCCAACCCGCTCGCCCTGCGCAAGGGGATCGAGATTGCCGTCGACGCCGTTGTCGCGCACCTGGCCGACGAGCAGTCGCAGGAGATCGGCGACAAGGACCAGATCGCGCGTGTCGCGGCCATCTCGGCCGCCGACGACGAGATCGGCAACATCATCGCCGACGCCATCGAGAAGGTCGGCAAGGACGGCGTGGTCAACGTCGAAGAGGGCCAGACCTTCGGCATGGAGCTGGAGTTCACCGAGGGGATGCAGTTCGACAAGGGCTACATCTCCCCGTACATGGTCACCGACCAGGACCGCATGGAAGCTGTCCTCGAGGACCCGTACGTGCTGATCGCCAACCAGAAGATCGGCAACGTCCGGGACCTGCTCCCGGTGCTCGAGCAGGTGATGCAGTCGGGCAAGACCCTTCTGATCATCGCCGAGGACCTCGAGGGCGAGGCCCTGGCCACCCTGGTGGTCAACAAGCTCCGCGGCACCTTCACGGGTGTGGCGGTCAAGGCGCCCGGCTTCGGCGATCGCCGCAAGCGGATGCTCGAGGACATCTCGATTCTCACCGGTGGCGAAGTGATCACCGAGGAGATGGGTCTCAAGCTGGAGAACACCCAGGTCAGCCAGCTCGGCCGTGCCCGTCGCATCGTGGTGTCCAAGGACGACACGACGATCATCGACGGCAACGGTGACGCCGAGCAGATCAAGGGCCGGATCAAGCAGATCAAGCAGGAGGTCGAGAACACCGACTCCGACTTCGATCGCGAGAAGCTCCAGGAGCGTCTGGCCAAGCTGGCCGGTGGAGTCGCGGTCGTCAAGGTCGGAGCTGCGACCGAGACCGAGATGAAGGAGAAGAAGCACCGCGTCGAGGACGCGCTGCAGGCCACCCGGGCCGCCCTGGAAGAGGGCATCGTTCCCGGTGGCGGCGTGGCGCTGCTCAACGCGAGCGACTCGGTCGATCTCGACAGCTACGAGGATCTCGACGAGCGGACCGGAGCGGCGATCATCAAGCGCTCGCTGCAGGAACCCATCCGTCAGATCGCCGAGAACTCCGGCATGGAGGGATCGGTCGTGGTCTCGAAGATCGTGGAGATGAAGCCCGGCCAGGGTCTCAACGCCTCCACGGGCGAGTACGGGGACCTGATCGGCGCCGGGGTCATCGACCCGACGATGGTCACCCGGTCGGCGCTGCAGAACGCGGCATCGATCGCCAAGAACATCCTCACCACGGAGTGCATCGTGGCCGAGCCGCCCGAGAAGGACGGCGGCGGCGGGATGCCCGGAGGCGGCATGCCCGACATGGGCGGGATGATGTAGGCAGGCCTTTCGCCTGCTGGACGGACCGAGGGGCCCGGCATTTCGCCGGGCCCCTCGTCGTTGGGGGGACCGACCTTCGGCCCGCACAGGATTCGGACCGCGGCTCGCCGGGTAATCCGAGCCCATCATGCTCTCTCCTCCCCGCTGGTCTTTACCCCTGATCTTTCTCTTGGCCGTCGGCCTGTTCATCGCCACCTATGCGGTGGACATCGGGCCGATTCTCAACACACTGCTGTGGTTCCTGGGCTTCGCCCTGCTGGTCTACATGGTGGTCGCGTTCTTCAAGTCGCTCAAGAGCGCCAAGTTCGGTGACGGGTTCAACGATCCGCCCAAGCACTCACCGAGCTGAACGGCGCTCCGCTCGCAGCGCGGGCGCCAGACCGGCCGAATAGAATGTGCGGCTTCCGGACTCTTCCTCCGTCCGGCGCTCGTTCCCGCTAGCCACCAAGGAGCATTTCCACCGAATGGCCTACGTCATCGCGGAACCCTGCATCGGCCAGAAGGACAACTCCTGCGTGGAGGTCTGTCCCGTCGACTGCATCCACCCCACGCCCGACGAGCCCGACTACGACAAGG
>JBPCPM010000009.1:0-4782 GCA_050999155.1 Solirubrobacterales bacterium | reverse complement strand
GCATGCACTTCTTCAATCCCGCGCCGTTGATGAAGCTCGTCGAAGTCGTGCCGGGCCCCGACACCGACGGGGACGTCGTCGAGCTCGTCGAGAACGTCGCCGAGCGGCTCGGGCGAACGCCGGTGCGTGCCCGCGATTACGTGGGCTTCATCGCCAACCGCGTGCATCGGCCCTTCACCCTGGAGGCGCTGAAGATCGTCGGCGAGTCCCAGTCCGAGCCGCCCACGGTCGACCGGATCTGCCGCCTCGGGGCCGGCTTCAAGATGGGACCGTTCGAGCTTATGGACCTCATCGGGATCGACGTCAGCCTCGAGGTCTCCGAGTCCTTCTATGAGCAGAGCTTCCACGAACCGCGCTGGCGGCCTCACCCGATCCAGAGCCGGTACGTCAGCTCCGGCCGGCTGGGGCGAAAGAGCGGCCGCGGCTTCTACCACTACGACGACGACGGCGCGTACCGCGATCCGGATCCGGACCCGCCCGATCGCGGGGGAGGCGAGGGAGTGGTCGTCGTCGAGGGATCGGGGCCGATCGCGTCCGAGCTGCGCGACCTGGCCTCGGACGCGGGCTACGAGATCCGCAGCACCGAGCGGCTGGGCAACACCCGCCCCGAGATGCTCATCGACGCGGCCCGGGTCGAGCCGCGCAGCGACATCTCCGAGGGTGGGCTCGCCCATACCCAGCCCACGATGCAGGCGTCGGCGTCGGCGATCAACGCCATGCCGCGCGCGGTCAGCGTGCTGCTGACCGACTCAGACCTCGCGGGAGCCGACGCCGGCCGTCTGGCCACGGGCTTCTACGTCCTGCCTCCGCTGTCGGACAACCGGCTGGTGGAGGTGGCCCGCGCTCCCCTGACCACACCTGACGCGGCCGAGCGCAGCGAGCGGTTCTTCCGCACGCTCGGGTTCGATGTCGAGTGGGTGGCGGACGCCCCCGGCCTGGTCCTGGGCAGGATCGTCTGCATGATCGTCAACGAGGCCTGCTTCGCGCTGACCGCCGGCGTCGCCGGGGTCGAGGCGGTAGACACCGCCATGCAGAACGGCCTGAACTACCCTGACGGGCCGCTGCACTGGGCCGACCGGATCGGGATCGACCACATCCTCGGCGTGCTCGACGCACTCCACGCCCACTTCCGCGAGGAGCGCTATCGTGCCTCCCCGGTCCTGCGCCAGATGGTCGCCCAGGGCCGCCTGGGCTGCGAGACCGGGCAGGGCTTCTACGGCTACACCTGAGCGCCTGCCTCAGCGCAGCTGGTCGGAGGGGGCAGAGGTCACGCCGGCCGGCCGTTGCTCCCGCCTGCGGGCGACTCGACGACGCCGTAGGCCAGGCCCCCGTGGAAGTGGGTGGGCGCGATCGGCCACTGGCGCTTCCACGCCGGCATCTCCGATGAGGGGAGGATGTTCAGCCACCGGGGATCCCGCCGGCTCGGATCGGCCAGGGCCTTCTCCTTGATCATCGAGTCGTACTGGTCGAGCGAGTCCTCGAGCGTGTTGGAGTTGAGGATCACCTCGCGGCCGAAGAACTCGGCGTTGCGGCGCAGGCCCCGAATCGCCGACAGGTGGGGCTGCCAGTTGTCGGCGCAGACACCGTTCTCTGAAGACACCCAGACGCCCTCGGGGGTGTTGATGACCAGCGACTGGTTGCCGTCCGTGTGGCCCGGGGTCCAGGCCAGGGCCACGCCCTTGCCGAGCTCGACATCCCCGTCGAGCAGGACGATCGAGTCGGTGATGACGTCCTGCATGCCGTCGGCGACGTACCAGGCCCACTGCATCGGGTGCAGGTCCTCGAAGGTGGCGACCTCCTCGCGCTGCAGCAATGCCTTGGCGTTGGGAAACAGCGGCGGACGCGGGACCGACTCGCCGTCGATCGGCTGGGTCGTGCCGAGGATCAGCCGTGGGTCCTGGACGTGCAGGTGGTCGAAGCTGAAGTAGTCGACGTCCTCGCAGGTCAGGCCCACCGAGGCCAGCGCCCCCGGGACGTCGGTCCAGATCGTGGCCAGCACCTTGTAGGAGAGAAACTCGCCGTAGCGCTCGATCTGTTGCTGGTAGAACGGGGCCTCGGCCGGACCCTCGGCGACGGTCGGCTCCCAGACGAGGGTCCGTAGCTGCCCGTCGAAGTCCTCGAACTGGACGACGACCAGCCGGTTGACGATGTTGATGTAGGGGTTCAGCGCCGTGGCCGCCCCCCCAAAGGCAAACCGGGCCGGGTACGCGGCCGAGGCGAGGTCGACAGAGCGGACTGACCGGACCTGGTTGTCGGGGGTGGCGAACCGGGACCGGAAAGCGGTGGCGGCGTCGCGCAGGGCGGCCGGGCGACCGCCTCGGGGCCACACGCTGTGGGCCTCGATGAACTCCGTGATGGGGCGCAGCCCCTGCTTCTCGACGGTCTGGACGGTGGTGGTCATGGCTCTCCTCGCTCGCGTGGGCCAAGGCTAGAGCACGGCCGGGGCGCCGAGGCGCGCGCGACTCCGACCCGGTGGGCGCCCGGGATCACCTCCGTAGCATCCGCCCCGTGCTCCACGACCACGCAGCGGCGATCCACGTCCACTCGACCTTCTCCGACGGCAGCGGCACGCCGCGGGAGATCGTCGACGCCGGGCACCACGCCGGGCTGGACATCGTGATCCTGACCGACCATGACAGCCTCGGGGCGCGCACATCGGGCGACGAGGGATGGCACGGAGACCTGCTGCTGCTCGCCGGGATGGAGGTCACGCCCGGCCACGGGGACCACTACCTGGCGTTCGGGCTTGAAAAGCCGGTGGCACACGCCGGACTCTATTCGCGTGGCGTGACCCGCGCGGTCGCCGAGCAGGGCGGCTTCGGTTTCGCGGCCCACCCCTTCGCCCACGGCAACCCGCACGTCCCCGGTGGCAAGGCCCAGGGCTGGTCGGAGCTGGACTTCGACCGGGTGCGCGGCATCGAGGTGTGGAACTTCCTGGCCGACACCGCCTGCGCCGTGCGCAGCTACCGGGACGGCTTTCGCATTTTCTCCGATCCCGCCGCGGCCCTGGCCGGGCCCCCGGCGGCCAACCTGGCCGGATGGGACCGCCTCGGCCGCAAGCGGCGCGTCGCCGGGATCGCCGGCCTCGACGAGCACCAGTTCCAGCTGCAGGTCGCCGGACGGGTGCTGTTCCGGACCCTCAGCTACGCCGAGTCGTTTCGCCACCTGCGCACGCACGTGCTGACGCCCGGGCCTCTGGCCGGCGATCTCGCCGCCGACCGGGCGCTGATCCTCGACGCGCTGGGCGAGGGCCGGTGCTTCATGGCCGTGGACTCCCTCGCCGACTCGAGGGGGACGGCGTTCTGGGCCGAGCAGCGCGACCAGCGGCTGGAGATGGGCCAGCAGGCCGGCGTCGGCCCTGGATGGACCGTCCGCGCCGAGCTCCCGGCCGCCGCCGAGCTGCGGCTGCTGGTCGACGGGCACCAGGTCGCCGGTCGCGACTGGGCACGGGAGCTGACCCACGTCGTGGCCGAGCCCGGCGTCGTGCGCCTGGAGGCATGCCGCGAGCAAGGCGGCGAGCCGCGCACCTGGGTGTTGACCAACCCGCTGTACCTGCGCGGGCCCGGCCCGGCCGGCTGAGCCGGCCGCGAGCCGGGACGCCACTCAGGCGGTCGCGGGGTCCTTGCGCCCCGACGACTGGGCCGCATGGGGATCGGGGGCCCAGTGGGTCTCGGGGTCCGGTGGGGTGTCACGCAGGTACCACTCGGCGTCCAGCGCGCCCTTGCAGCCCGACCCGGCCGCGGTGATGGCCTGGCGGTAGGTGCTGTCGACGAGGTCGCCGACGGCGAACACGCCGCCGAGCTTGGTCCTGGTCGACGGGGCCTCGACCGTGACGTAGCCCTCCTCGTCGAGGTCGACCTGGTCGCGCACCAGCTCGGACTGGGGCAGGTGGCCGATGGCGATGAACACGCCCTGGGTTTCCACCTCGCGCTGTTCGCCGTCTTCCGTGTTGCGCAGCCGCACGCCGCGCAGCGCGCCGTCGTCGCCCGCGAGGAACTCCTCGGGCGCCCACGGCGTCATGAAGCTGAGGTTCTCCTGCTGGCCGGCGCGCTCGAGCATGATCTTCGAGGCGCGGAACTCGTCGCGGCGGTGCACGACGGTGAGGTCGCTCGCGTACTTGGAGACGAAGATGGAGTCCTCCATCGCCGAGTCGCCACCGCCGACGACCATCACGGCGCGGTCCTTGAAGAACGCGCCGTCGCAGACCCCGCAGGTCGAGACGCCACGCCCGGCCATCTCCATCTCGCCGGGCACGCCCAGCCGCCGGGGCTCCGCGCCCATGGCGAGGATGACCGTGCGCGCGCGCAGCTGCTCGTCGCCGGCCACAACCGTGTGGACGCCGCCGTCGGTGAGCTTGAGCTCGTGGGCGTCGTCGGAGATGAACCGGGTGCCGAAGCGCTCGGCCTGGTCACGGAACTGCTGCATCATCTCCGGGCCCATGATCCCCTCGGGGTAGCCCGGGTAGTTCTCGACGTCGGTGGTGTTCTGCAGCTGGCCGCCCCACTGGAAGCCCTCGACGACCACCGGTGCCAGGTCGGCCCGCGCGGCGTACAGCGCGGCGGTGTAGCCGGCCGGTCCACCTCCGACGATCACCATGTTCTCGACGTCGTTTGCGCTCACGGGCGTCCTTCCTCAGTAGCGGTGTACCTCCGAAGTCTAGGAACCCGATCGGCTCGGGTCCGGTTCCGAGGCCGGATGTGGGGTCCGGCCGCCAGGTTCAGCGGGCCGGCGACGGCCCACCGGGGCCCATCGCAGTGCCAGCCGGCCGGCACTGTTCCCAGC
>JBPCPM010000110.1:0-13849 GCA_050999155.1 Solirubrobacterales bacterium | reverse complement strand
GTGGCAAAAGTAGAAAACCCCGGTCTCGGTGGGGAGGGGGGGCGAGGCTTCCGCTGACGCACCCTGGGAGGCCAGGAACACCCCACGGCCCCTACTACAAACGCTTCCCCGGTGCTTCGGGCGCCATCTTCGGCTTGTCCTCGGTGGGGATGACCCCCATCGCGAGCTCGCCCGGCTCGATGACGAAGCGGTACACCAGCGCGGCGAGGCCGGCGCCGACGAGCGGTCCGACGACGTACGGCCACACGTCACCGAACTCGCCGCCGACGAGGGCGGGGCCGAACCAGCGGGCCGGGTTCACGGCGCCGCCGGTCAGCGGTCCGAGGACCATCACGATCACGCCGAGCGTCAGGCCAACGGCCAGAGGCCCGAAGGCCGCACGGGCCCTGGGGTTCAGGAACGCGGCGAGGAATACGAGGGCCAGCACGAACGTGCCGATGGCCTCGATCAGCGCACCCTGGAAAGCCCCCCCGACGAGGTTCGTCGTCGTGGCCGCACCGTAGTCACCGGCGCGCCCCTCGTCGACGAGGAAGGCACGGACCAGCAGGGCCCCGGCGACGCCGCCGGAGAGCTGGACGAGCACGTAGATGGCCGCGTCGATCGGGGTGATCTTGCGGGCGATCAGCGCGGCGCCGGTCAGGGCCGGGTTCAGGTGAGCGCCGCTCGTGGCCGCGAACACCTGCATGAGGATGAACAGCAGGAAGCCGTGGACGAGGCCCACGACGGCGAAGTCGGAGCCGAACTGCTGGGCCTGGGCACCCTGGGCCACGTAGAGCGTGACCGTGCTGCCGATGAAAAACACCAGCAGCAGCGTGCCGAGAAACTCGGCGATATACGACTGAAACCCGCGATCGAGCACGCGTTCGGGCACGTGAAACCTCCTGGTCGTTCGAAACTGGCGCGGCGCTCAACCTGGGAGCAGCGCGGCGGGCAGTGTACCCGCCGCGGACGCGGCACCGCCTGCGACCCCCCTCCCGGCTCCTAGGCCCCCTCGGTGCCGTGGTACTCCTTGTAGCGGTCCCGGGCCTCGGACAGGATCTTCAGCGCAGTCTCCTTGGGCTCGTAGCCCTGCACCTCAACGGACTTCCCGGGCTCGAGGTCCTTGTAGACCTTGAAGAAGTGCTCGATCTCCTGCTGGAGCTGGGTGGGGATGTCGTCGAGGTCCTCCATCTCGTTCCAGTGCGGGTCGTGCGTGGGAACGCAGACGATCTTGTCGTCCTGGCCTTTCTCGTCGGCCATCCGGAAGACGGCGATCGCCCGGCTGGGCACCAGGCAGCCCGGGAACGTGGGCTCGGAGACGCAGACCAGACAGTCCAGCGGGTCCTCGTCCTCACCCCGGTAGCCGGGCAGGAACCCGTAGTCGGTCGGGTAGACGGTCGAGGACGAGACGTAGCGGTCGAAGATGATGCCGCCGGCCTCCTCGTCGTACTCGTACTTGTTGCGGCTGCCCTTCGGAATCTCGATGTGAGCCATGATCTCATCGGCTGCGTCGCTCAACTGAAGGTCCTCCCTGTCGTCGTGGGCCGTGGCGGGCACCCTATCCCGTACGCTGGGTTTCAATGTGGAAGGTCGCTGCGCTGCTGGCGGCCGTCCTCGCGATCGGGGCGCTCGGCGCCTGTGGCGGGGACGGCGCGGAACCGGGCGCGTCTCACGACGCGACCCTCATGCTCGATTTCGTGCCCAATGCGGCGCACGCCGGGCTCTTCACCGCGCTGGAGCGCGACCTGTTCGCCGAGCGCGGCGTGCGGATGACCATCCGCACCCCTGGTGATTCGACCGACGCCCCTCGGCTGCTGCGCACCGGCCGGGTCGACTTCGCGGTGCTCGACATCCACGATCTCGGGCTCGCCCGCGAGCGTGGCCTCGACCTCGTCGGCATCGCGGGGCTCGTGCAGCGGCCCCTGGCCTCGGTGCTGTCACGCGAGGTCAGCCGGCCCCGGGACCTCGAGGGAAAGCGGGTGGGCGTGACGGGCCTGCCCTCCGACGACGCGGTCCTCGACAGCGTGGTGCGCTCGGACGGCGGCGACCCCGAGAACGTCCGCCGCACCACGATCGGATTCCGGGCCGAGGCCGCGCTGCAGGCCGGCCGGGTCGATGCGGCAACCGGCTTCTGGAACGCCGAGGGCGAGGCCCTGCGCAGCCGCGGCGTCGACGTCCGCGTCTTCAAGGTCGACGAGTTCGGGGCCCCCGCCTACCCGGAGCTGGTCCTGACGACCTCGCGCGAGGTGCTCGAGCGCGACCCCGAGCTCGTCCGCGAGGTAACCGAAGCCACCCGCGAAGGGATCGAGGCCGTCATCGAGGACCCGGAGGCCGGCTTGCAAGCGTTGCTCACGCGCAACCGCGGGCTCGACGCCGACGTGCAACGGCGCCAGCTGAAGGCCCTGGAACCGGTGCTGGCACCGGCGGGGGCGCTGGACGAGGCGCAGCTGCGCGCCTGGGCGCGCTGGGATGTCGACAACGACATCCTCGAGCGGCCCCCGGACATCGACGAGGCGTTCCGCCTCGGTCGCTAGGTCGGTCAGCCGCCGACGACGTCGCCGTCGAGCGTGGTCTCGATGCCGTCGCCGAGCAGGCCGACCCGCTCGCGCAGCCTCCCGGCCCCGTCGAGCGGCTCCGGGTAGGTGAAGGCGCCGTCGGCGAGCTCGGTCTCCCCCGCTTGGACGGTGAAGTACGACGCGACGCCCTTGTAGGGACAGGTCGATCTCGTCTCGATCGCGGAGAGCTCGGCGCCATGCACCTCGGTGCGCGCGAGGTAGACGCGGGGCGGCAGGCCGGTCTCGAAGACCAGTGTCGGGCTGTCGCTCGCCGCGATGACCGCGCCCGCGAGGCGGACCTCGGCGTGACGGCTGCTGGGCCGCACGTCGACGCGGTGGTAGGGGTCGCGCAGGTGGCCGAGCACCTCGTCGTCCTCGACCAGCCAGCGGTTGAACGCCCCGGTGTAGGCGGCCACGAGGTTCCGGAACCAGGGGACATCCTCGTTGGGCTCCGGGTAGGCCCAGAGCGCGTTCTCGGCGATCTGCCCCCCCCCGCATCGACGGTCCAGTAGGACGCATCGCCCTTGAAGGGGCAATGCGTCGTGTGGTCGGTGGCGCGAAGAAGCTCCTCGCGCACATCGCCGGGCGGCGTGTAGAGCACCGGCAGCTCGGCGTGTAGAGCACCGGCAGCTGGCCGGTCTCGTGCACCAGCAGCCCGCCCGTGGTGTCGATCACGGTCTCGCCACCGAGCTGCGCGCGCACGCGAGCCGGGTAGGGATGGGCGTGCAGGGCGTGGGCGGGGCCCTGCACCTCGTAGTTGCGCGAGTCGGGCGCCCGGCGAGACAGCGGCCCGTGGCCGTGGGTGAGGGTCACCGCGTTGGCTCCGGTGACGAGGCCGGGGACGGGCCGGCTCTCTCAGCCAGCAGCCGCTCGACGAGCTCGGGCAGTTCGCGGGCCATCCGCGAACGCGGCACGACGAGGTCAAAGCCGGCCGCCTCGGCGCTGCGCCGCAGCTCGACATCGACGTGGGGGTAGACGCCCAGCAGCAGCGGCGGGGACGCCGGAAGCGCAGACGGGTCGATCGCAGTGAGGTCGCAGACCGCGAGCTCGGCCTCGGGCCACGCATCGGGCGCAGCGGAGAGCACGTCTACCTCGTGGCCGGCGGCCCGCAACGTCGACGACAGCTTGGAGGCGAGCATCAGCTCGGGGGCGAGTGCCAGCACCCGGGCCATCGCTCAGTACTGACGGCGCTGGCGGAAGTCCTCGAGCACGCTCTCGGGCCGGTCCCACGTCGGCTCGACCTCGGCGCGGCCCTGGCGGACGCTGCGTACCCGCATCTCGCCCTCGATGCCCTGCGCATCGAGCAGGGCGAACGTCCCACGCACGGTCGACGGAGCCGCGGCGTGCCCGAACCTATGGGCGACGTTCACGCGCCAGTGCCAGTCGTCGCGGTTGTAGGGCATCGCGTTGACCTGGCTGATCAGCGATGCCGCGTCGATGTAGCGCGCCTCGTCGGCGATCCGCAGATCGAGCTCGAGGTCGGTCCAGTCCGAGGCCAGCGACCCGACGATCTCGGTGAAGGTGTCGGCGAGCGCTGCCACGCGGCAAGCCTAGACGACCCCGCCGGTGAGACCGGCCTCCTATCATCGCCGTGGAGTGGGCGCCACAGCCGACATCGAGCTCGACGGCCAGTACCGCGCCCTGCGCGAGGAAGCGGCGCGCCTGCGGCGCCCGCGCGGCTTCGTGACCGTCCACGGACCCCAGGGAGCGGAGTACCTCCAGGGGCAGATCACCAACGATGTCGAGGCGCTGGGCGACGGCGAGGGGTGCTACGCCGCGTTGCTCGACCGCAAGGGCCACATGCGTGCCGACCTGCGGGTCTTGCGGATCGGTCCCGAGGAGCTGTGGCTCGACACCGAGCCCGAGGCCCTCGAGGCGCTGCTCGCCCACCTGCGGACCTTTCTCATCGGCTTCGACGCGCGGGTGGCCGACGCGAGCGCCGAGCGGGCACTGGTGTCGGTCATCGGGCCGGCCACCGAGGGGCTGCTCGGCCAGCGGACGCCGGACGCCGAGCACGCGAGCACGCAGCTTCAGGTCGACGGGATCGCCTGCCGGGCCGTGGGCGCCCACCTCGGCGCGGATTTCCTGTGCGCAGCGAACGACGTCGAGGTCCTCGAGGCGGCGCTGGAGACCCGCGAGATCGTCGCCGTCACCGAGCCGGCCGTGGAGATCCTGCGGGTCGAGGCGGGCCGTCCCCGCTACGGCCGGGAGATGACCGACCGCACGATCCCCCAGGAGGCCGGGATCAACGAGCGGGCGGTCAGCTTCACCAAGGGGTGTTACGTCGGCCAGGAAACCGTCGCCCGTCTCCACTACAAGGGCAAGCCCAACCGGACGCTGCGCGGCCTGCGGTTCGCCGAGCCGGCCATGGCCGGCGAGCCGCTGGTGCTGGGCGATCGCGAGGTCGGCGAGATCGGGACAGCCTGCCTGTCGCCTGTGCTGGGCGCCATCGGGCTGGCCATCGTGCGCCGCGAGGCCGAGCCTGGCAGCGAGCTGACGATCGGCGCCGGCTCCCGCACGGCCGAGGTCGTGCAGCTGCCCTTCCCCCGCCCCGGCTGACGCCAGCGCCGACTCAGGTCGCTGAACGCTTCTCCGCGCCAGCGCCAGGAGAATCGTTCAGCGAACCGCGCCGCCGGGGGCGAAGTTCGTTCGCTGAACGCTTTGCGGGACAATGGCGCCGGGAAGCGTTCAGCGAGCATGGCGGGGGGTTGTCGGGCTTGGGTCCCGGCAACACGGGGTCGTCGGGCGAGCGCAGTTGCTCGCGCACGGGATGTCGCCGGATGCGATCGACCACCTGATCGCCGCAGGTCGCCTGCATCGGATCTTCCAGGGCGTCTACGCGGTGGGGCGTCCCGGGATCGACCGCTACGGGACCTGGATGGCCGCTGTACTCGCGGCCGGTCCACGCGCTCTGCTCAGCCACATCACCGCCGCCATCCTCTGGGGATTGCTTGCCGACACCGGGGGCCCGATCGAGGTTTCGGTCCCGGTCGACCAGACGCCGGAACGACCCGGGATCGTCGTCCACCGTCGTACATCCGCGATCCTCGCCGAGGGCACGACGCACCACGCGATCCCCGTGACCTGCGTCGCGGGCACCCTCATCGACCTCGCCGCGCGACTGCGCCCGGGCTCGCTGGAGCGAGCGGTCAGCGAAGCGGACAGGCTTGACCTGATCGATCCCGAGGCGCTTCGCGCCACCCTGCGCCACGCTCCGCGGCGTCCCGGCATCGGGGTACTCAAGCGCACGCTTGACCGCCACACGTTCTCCGAGACGGACTCAGAGCTGGAGCGGCGCTTTCTGAGGCTTGTGGAACGGGGCGGGCTTCCCAAGCCACGCACACGACAGATCGTCAACGGCGTGCGTGTCGATTTCCACTGGCCCGCCCTCGGGCTCATCGTGGAGACCGATGGCCTGCGCTACCACCGGACTCCCGCCCAGCAGGCCGCAGACCGCTCTCGGGACCAGACCCACACAGCCGCTGGCCTGACGACGCTGCGCTTCACCCATGCCCAGGTCGTGCGTGAGCCCGAAGAAACGCTCGCCACTACGCGGGCGACGATCCGTCACCTCGGGCTCGCTGAACGATTCTCGGGTCCCCCGCCCGGACAATCGTTCACCGAGCTTGGCGGACGATGGGCCTGGTAGTTCAGTGAACGATTTTGGGCACGTGGGCCCGGAGAATCGTTCAGCGAACTCGGCGTGCGCGGGGAGGCTCGGCGAAGGTGGCGACAGGCCGAGGCGGGGCCTATCATCTGACGAGTGAGTGGGGACCCTGAAGCGCCGGAGGTGGTCGTCGTCGATCCGGCTGGGTCGAGCGGCGAGCGGACTGGTCGTACCCAGGGGCTCCAGGGCCGGCGGATCACCGCATCGAGCCCGTTGCTCGGCGGAGGCCCCGCGCGGGCCGAACCGCAGCGCGGAGCCGGCGACGATGCACCGCCCGCACCGGTGCTGCGCGACCTCCGTGCCCTGCTGCCGGCGACCGAGGAGGAACGATCCCTCGACGACTGGGGCCGCTCGGAGCGGGTGCTGTCGCTGCTGGACCCGCTGCTGAACTTCTACTACCGCTACTGGTTCCGGGTCCGCTGCGAAGGCATCGAGAACGTCCCCTCGGGCGGCGGGGCCCTGTTGGTCGCCAACCACTCGGGTGCCCTGCCCCCGGACGCGCCGATGATCATGCAGGCGATCCGCAACGAGCACCCCGACCCGCGGCCGGTCTACATGCTCGGCGAGCACTGGTTCAAGGGCTATCCGGGGGTGGGGATGATCGCCAACCGCCTGGGGCTGGTTCCGGCCCACCCCGAGAACGCCCAGCGGCTGCTCTACGACGAACGCCAGCTCGCGCTGGTGTTTCCCGAGGGCCAGAAGGGCACCCGCAAGGTGCTGTGGCAGCGCTACCGGCTGCGGCGGTTCGGCCGCGGCGGCTTCGTGCGCACGGCGATTCGCGCTCGGGTGCCCATCGTCCCGATCGCCCTGGTCGGCGGCGAAGAGGCGATGCCGATCTTCGGGCACCTGGGGCCGTTGCAACGGCTGACCAAGCTCATCTACTTCCCGGTCAACCACGCCTTCCCCCACTTCGGGCTGCTCGCCGGCCTGATGTACCTCCCGGCCCGTTTCACCATCCGGTTCCTCGAGCCGGTCGACCTCTCCGCCGAGCCTGAGGAGTCGGCCGAGGACGTGCATCGCGTCCAAGAACTGGCAGAGCAGATCCGCGACCAGATCCAGGCGGAGCTGGACTCGATGGTGGAGGGACGCGAGAGTGTGTGGCTCGGCTGATGCGTCGCGCTGAAACTCCCGGGCCCGGGGTCCGGGGGAACCTGCGCGTTGGTGGCGGGCCGTCCGGTAGATTTCTCGCGATGCGGGTTCGTGTTCCGAGAATCGTGGCCGTCGCTGTGGCGGCTGCCTTCGTGGCCGCCGGCTGCGGGGCGCCCAACAACGCCAACGAGGCCCGCCCGCCCTCGACCCTGGTGCTGTCGGCCGAGATCGACGACGACAAGGTCTCGATCTCGCCCAGCGGCGGTGCCCCCGGAGAACGCGGCCTCGCCGCGCCCGAGGTCGGAGCCGGCCTCATGGAGATCGCGATCTCCAACCAGTCGTCCTCCGAGGTGGCCTTCGAGGTCTCCGGACCGGTCACCGAGAAGACCTTCCCGATCAAGGCCGACGGCGGTAGCGCCAACATGCGCATCGATCTCACGCCCGGCGACTACGACGTCAGGGCCGTCGGCGACTCGTCGGCCTCGCCGGCCAAGCTGACCGTCGGCCCCGCCCGGGTCAGCGCCAAGGACGAGCTGCTGCTGCCGTAGCTAGGACGGCTGTGCGTCCGAGGCGTCAGCCGCAGCATCGGCTGCGGCGACGAGTTCGTCGATCCGTTCCAGGCGCGCCTGGACGTCAGCGACCATCGACTCGAGACCGCTGCGCGCGCCCTCGACGCTCTTGGTCGCCTCGGTGAGGGCCCGCTTGATCGTCTGGGCCTGGCGTAGCGCGGTCACGGCGGCCTCGGACTGGTCGCGGACGCCGGCCGCGTCCACGTCGAGGCTGCGGTCGCGGGCCATCAGGACCCGAGCCCGAGCCAGCCGGTAGGCGGCCTCCAGCGCGATGCCGCCGGGCTCGTCGCGGTCGACGGCGACGATCAGCTTGGTGCCCTCGTACTCGGTCAGGGCCTCGGTGCGGGCGGGCACATGCTCGTCGCCGGCAACGACGAGGATCCCGTAGTCGGCGTGGCGCTGGGCCATCGCCTCGGAGAGCTCCTTGAAGGCCTGGTTGCGCGACAGCGTGCGGTCCTTGGCCTCGAAGACGATGCGGGCCTGGGCTTGGCCCTCGGCGGCGCCGATCTCGACGACCGAGTCGCCCTTCTTGCCACCTCCGGCGACGGTTTCCGCGCCGGTGTGCAGCGCGCAGTCCCCGCGGCCGTCGGCGATCGTCTCGAGCGCTTCGTGCACGCGCCCCTCGAAGTCCAGGCCCTTGCGCGTCCCCGCCTCCTCGGCCGCGGCGACCTGGCGCTGGCCTTCTTCGTGCTCGGTCAGGCGCGCGAGCTGTTCCTTGAGCTCGGCCTGTTCCTTGAGGACTGCCTGCATGCGCTGGTCGGTCTGGCGCGAGGTCTCGGTGACCTGCCGGACGACGGCGCTCTTGAAGTCGGCCAGGGGGTTGGCCCCGTCCTCGGAGGACAGGTGCCGGACCAGGTCGCGGTTGCGCTCCTCCAGCGTCTTGGCCACGTGCTCGCGGATCTTGTGCTGGACGGCGCCGGAGCTCTCCTCGCCGAAGGCCCGGGTCAGCTCGTCCGTCAGCGCGTCGGCGTGGCTGTCGAGCGCGGTGACCAGCGAGCCGCCCTCAGCGTCGAAGGCCTTGGAAAGCGCCTCGTCGAGGCGGTCGTTGACCTCGCGGGCCTGGGTGACGAACAGCTCCCGGACCTGACCGGCGGTGCGCTCGAACTCACCGCGCACGTAGTCGACCTCGGAGGCCATGCCCTCCCGCTCGAGGACCCGGGCGCCGATCTCGACGGCGTCGCGGACGGTGTCCGAGGGGTCGCGGCCGGCTTCCGAGCGGTCGCGGACCAGCTGGGCGGCGCGCTCGTCCTCGATGACGAGCTGCTCAATGACCAGGCGGTCGCCGATCGCGCGCACGGTGGCGCCGGTCTCCATCTCGGTCTGGGTGAAGTGTTGTGCTGCTTCCATAGCCCTGTAACGATAGGTCGTGACCCGGACGGAAACCTGACGAACGAGCGACCCGCGGGCGACCCGCCCGCCCGCGATACTGGCCGCGTGGCGCCCGCGCTCTCCGTCCGCGATCTCACCAAGCACTACGGGCGCACGGTCGCACTGGCCGGGGTGGATCTCGAGGTCGCACCCGGCGAGCTCGTCGGGCTCCTCGGACCCAACGGCGCGGGGAAATCGACGATGGTGCGGATCGCCTGCGGTCTCTCGCGCCCCACGAGCGGTGCCGTCCAGATCGCAGGTCGGCCCGCGCAGGAGCCGTCGACGCGCGCCGACCTGGGCTATCTCGCAGAGCTCTTCCGGTTCCCCGAATGGCAGACGGCGACCGAGCTGCTGCGCACCCACCAGCGGCTCGCCGGCTCGACCGGCGGCGCGCAGGAGCGGGCGCGCCTCCTGGAGCTCGTCGGCCTCTCGACGGCTGCCGACCGGCGGACCGGTGCGATGTCGAAGGGCATGCAGCAGCGGCTCGGGCTGGCGCAGGCGCTGATCGGCGAGCCGCAGCTGCTGCTGCTCGACGAGCCCACGAGCGCGCTGGACCCCGAGGGGCGCCGCGACGTCCGCGACCTGTTGCTCGAGGTCAGGCGCCGGGGCATCGCGGTCCTGCTGAGCTCGCACCTGCTCGGCGAGGTCGAGCTGGTCTGCGACCGCGTCGCCATCATCGCCGGCGGCACGCTCGTCGCCGAGGGCTCCCCCCAGGAGTTGACCCGACCCGAGGGCGTGGCCGTGGCCACGGGCTCGGGCGAGCGGCTGTTCCCGGGCACCAGCCGGGACGAGATCCCGGCGCTGGTGGCCCGGCTGGTGGCCGAGGGCGAGCAGATCTACGGGGTCACCGCGGTCCGCTCCTCGCTCGAGGACGCCTACCTGTCCCTGATCGCACCGAGTGCCGACGCCCGGCAGCACCCCGATGGCTGACCGCGAGATCCTGGGAACGCTGGTCCGGCTCGCCTTCGCGGAAGGGATCCGCCGTCGCGTGTTCGCAGTGGTCGGCGCCCTGAGCGTGCTGTTCGTGGTCCTGTACGGGCTCGCGGCCAACCTCGCCTTCGAGGAGGTCAGCGTCCTCGACGCGGTCGCGCTGATCGAGGAGCGCACGATCGTCGGGGCGACGATGACCGGGCTCGCCATGTTCGCGACCCTGTTCCTCGCGGCAGTGCTCGTGACCTTCATGACCATGGGCGCGATTCGCGGGCACGCCGACGCCGGCCTGCTGGCCCCGATCGCGGTCCGGCCCGTCCCCCGGTCCGCGCTGCTGATCGCACCCTGGCTGGCCGCGACGATCGTCGGCGGCGCCTACGTCCTGACCCTGTTCGCCTCGATCACCGTGTTGACGTGGGCCCTGGGCGGCTGGGTCCCCGACCGCCCGATCCTGGCCGGGCTCGCGCTGGTGGGCGCCGTCGCGGTCCTCGCAGCCCTCTCGGTGTCCCTGTCGGTCTGGCTGCGAGCCTCGGCGACGGGGATCGCCGTGCTCATGGTCTACGGGGCCGGGCTGACCGCTGGGCTGCTGGGCCAGATCGGCCAGGGCCTGAACATCGACCGCCTGGAGCGGGCCGGTGAGGTGGTCGCCTGGGCGTTGCCCTTCGAGGCGCTCTACCAGGCGGCCCTCTCAGCCCTGACCGCGGACACCGGCGGGCTCACCGGCCTCGCCCTGAGCCTCGGCCCGTTCGGCGGGCCGCAGAGTGCAGGACCAGAGCTCGGGGTGTGGGCCGTCGTCTACATCGCGGCCGTGCTGGCTCTCGCATCCAGGTTCCTGCGCCGTAGCGATCTGTGACCTCGGCCCAGCAGGCGCGGATCGGGGCGCGACGGCTACGATCTGAACCCGCACGACGGTGCGCAGGCGGCGACCGTCGCCGCCCCGTGCCCCGCGACCCCGACGTAAAGGACGAGACACCGTGGCCGTAGACACTTCCCAGATCTCCGAGGTCGACACCGAGCCCGGGACGCTGCCCGACACGATGGCCGCCTGGGTCATCCGCGAGGAGCGCGAGGGCGAGCCGCGCGACGCCTTCCAGGTCGAGGAGATCGAGGTTCCCGAGCCCGGACCCTTCGAGGTCATCGTCCGCGTCATGGCCGCAGGCGTCAACTACAACAACGTGTGGGCCGCCCAGGGCAAGCCCGTGTCGGTGTTCAAGTACGCCGACCACCCCGAGTACGGCCACCACATCGGCGGCTCCGACGGCTCGGGCATCGTGTGGAAGGTCGGCGCCGGCGTCACCCGCTGGCAGCCGGGCGACGAGGTCGTGTTGCACTGCAACCAGGCCTCCTACGAGGACGTCGAGGTCCACGGCCTCGATCCCCTCGCCGCCCCCAGCCAGCAGATCTGGGGCTATGAGACCACGTGGGGATCCTTCGCCCAGTTCACCAAGGTCCAGGCCCAGCAGCTGCTCCCCAAGCCGAAGAACCTCTCGTGGACCGACTGCTCCGCCTACGGGCTGACGTACTTCACCGCGTACCGGATGCTGATCGACCGCTGCAACATCCAGGCGGGCGACAACGTCCTGATCTGGGGCGCGGCCGGCGGGCTCGGCGTCTTCGCCACCCAGCTGTGCGCCGCCGCCGGCGCCAACGCTGTCGGCGTGGTCTCCAACGACGAGAAGGGCAAGCTGGTCGAGCAGCTCGGCGGAGTCGGCTACATCGACCGCACGGAGTTCGCCGGGATGATGCGCACCGGCGACGAGACGCCGGACGAGGAGAAGGCGCGCTTCAAGGAATCCCGCGGGTTCGCCAAGCGCGTCAAGGAGATCCTCGGCGACGCTCCCGACATCGTCTTCGAGCACGTCGGCAAGGCGACCTTCCCGACCTCGGTGTTCACGGTCAAGCCGTTCGGCAAGGTCGTGATCTGCGGCGCCACCTCGGGGTTCAACCTCGATTTCGACGTCCGCTACCTGTGGATGCGCCAGAAGCAGATCATCGGCTCGCACTTCGCCAACGCGTACCAGTGCATGCGGGCCAACGAGCTGATGGCAGAGGGCAAGATCCAGCCGGTGCTGTGGAAGACCATGGAGTTCGACGAGGTCGCCGACGCCCACCAGCTGATGGCCGACAACAAGCACGCGGGCAAGATCACGGTCAAGGTCGGCGCCACCGACGAGAAGCAGGGCCAGGACGTCGACGGTCCCGGCGCGATCCGCGCCGAGGTCGGCGGCTGAACGGATAGGATCGCCGCCTGCCATGCGCTACGTCAACGTCATCGACTGGCACGTCGTGCCGTTCCGGACCGATCAGTTCATCGATACCTGGACCCCGGTCGCCGAGCGCGTGATGGCGTTCGGCGCCCGCGGGTGGAGCCTCACGCGCAACGGCGACGACACGCTGCACTTCCGCCAGACCTCCGTGTGGGACGACAAGGACGACTTCTACGACTACTGGCACGGCACCGAGATCATGGAAGCCCGCGAGCGGGCGATGAGCTGGTACCACAAGCCGGTGTTGCCCGAGTGGCATCTCATCGTGGGCGCCAACGAGGCGTCGGCGATGATCGACACGTCGGGCTGACGCCGCAACGCCGGCGTCGAGGTCCTGATTTCTCGGCCTATGACCGGGAAATCAGGACCTCACCCGGTCAGTGCTGTTCGAGGGGCGCCATCGTCAGGCCTGCGGCCTTGAGCTGTTCCCGGTAGTGCTCGGCGGGCTCATTGGGGCCCGTCCAGACGATGGCGCGGCCCGTGTTGTGGATGGTGTTGGCGAAGCCCATGCCCTGCTCGTAGGTGACGCCCGGGAGCGTCCGGGAGAGGGCGCGGGCGACGCCCTCAAACGTGTTGTGGTCGTCGTTGAGGACGATCACGTTCCAGCTGCCCCCCAGCCCCGATCCGGGACCCGTGCCCCGCTCGCGCTCCTGGGTGTCCGGAGGGTCGAGGGTGATGGAGCTCTGCGTCGTCGCGACCACGAGCCCAGATGATCGCGCATCGCCGGGCGGCCGGCGAGCCCGTCAGCCCTCGCGCTTGTCGAGGTACCGCGCCAGTCCTCCGTAGAGCGTGTACGGCGGGCTCGCCTGGGCCAGGACCTCGGCCACCTCGGGGGCTTCGCGGTCGAACTCCTCGAACCGGGCCTGCTCAAAGGCCTCGGCGTCGAGGGCCTGCGCCTCTGATTCCCAGGCGTCCATCCGCTCGCGCAGGGCGGCCAGGTGCGCGCCGATATCGTCGTCGACCGAGCCGAAGTGGGTGATGGCGATCCGCCGCGGCGCGCGGGCTTCGAGCAGATCGAGGGATTCGCGCCACCGCTCGAGATCGATGTCCGGCGGAGGGGTCGGCGGCATCACGTAGGCCGACGGCGGGATCCTTACGCCGGCCACGTCGCCGGCGAACGCCACCTCACCGGCGAAGTAGTTCACGTGGTGGGAGGCGTGGCCTGGCGTGTAGGCGACCTCGATGTCCCCGTCGAGCACCTCTCCCCCACCCAGCACCCGGACGTTGGCCTCAGGCACCGGGACGATCCGGCCCCACAGCCGCTGCATGTCCTCGCCGTACAGGCGCTCGGCGCTGCGCACGAGCTTGCTCGGGTCGATGACGTGCGGCGCGCCGCGCTCGTGGACGCACACTTCGAGCCCGGGGAACCGCTCGACCAGGGCCCCGGTCACGCCGGCATGGTCCAGGTGGATGTGGGTGAGCAGG